>NZ_JBVFVY010000002.1:0-194572 GCF_055522295.1 Micrococcus sp. CS26 | reverse complement strand
GGTTATGTCCGTGATGGTGGGCATGGCGGGCCAGACGGTTCAGAGTCTCTCGCATGGCGTCGGCTTCGCGTTTCTCGACGTCGAGGCCGATCTGCTTGGGCGTCCCACGCTGCTTCTCGTCGGCGTAGTAGAACAGCTTGCCGCCGTGGTCGACGACGACGGACCGCACGAGCGCATCGAACACGCGGAGCTGCTGCGGAAAGCGCGCGGGGGTATCCGGCCGGAACAGATTGGCCCCCTTGAACTCCCACCGTCCGGGGTGTTTCGCTCGGTCGATCTCCGAGGCGAACAGCTGACGCTTCAGTGCGGTGAACTTCGCTCCAAAGCCTCGTGCGGCAGACTCCGGCATGACGAATCCGGCATAACCGAAGGCTGGGCTTGTCCGGAAGCGAGGATGGTCCGGGCCGACGTAGGCGCCCGGCTCGCCGATCTCGTCGATGTACGCCAGCAGCATCTGACCATTGTGCAGGGCACAGCGGACACTGCAGACAAGCGCAGAGGCCCACGCAAGCGCGGGCCTCTCGAATTGGTGCTCGGGGCACTGTCTCAGCCCTAGCTACCACACGCGAGCGTACTCGCGCACGCAGAGCATAGGCAAGTGTGGTTGTGTATGATCCGTCGCCCTGTCGGGTCGCTGCGGGGTCGGAATGGGTCCCGTCCAGCGGCCCGCCCCCACCATTCGAAGGACCCCATGACCACCCCCGCCACGCGCGGCGCTGCCTCGGCGCCCCACCGCTCTCCTCAGAACCTCTCGAACTTCGTGTGGGGGATCGCGGATCAGCTCCGGGGCGTGTTCAAGCCGAACCAGTACGGCACGCTCGTCCTTCCGCTCACCATCCTGCGCCGCATGGAGGCGGTCATGGACCCGCACCGGGAGTTCTTCGCGGAGTTGGCGGAAAAGGGGCATCCGGACTTCGTCCTGGACAACCTGGTGGAGTCCCGCACGGGCCTGACGTTCTACAACCTCAGCCCCTTCACCCTGGACCGCATCCTGCAGGAGCCGGACCTGCTCCGCACGAACCTGCTGGCCTACGTGGACGGCTTCTCCCAGAACGTGGCGGACCTGTTCACCTACTACGAGTTCGACAAGACGGTCGCCAAGCTGGACGAGCACGACCGCCTCTTCCTGGTCCTGCAGCAGTTCGCCTCCATCGACCTCTCCCCGGAGACCGTCTCCAACGCGGAGATGGGGACCCTCTTCGAGGACCTGATCCGCCGCTTCGCCGCCGCCTCCAACGAGACCGCCGGTGAGCACTTCACCCCGCGCGATGCGGTGAAGCTCCTGGTGGACCTGCTCACGGCCCCGGACGACGACGTCCTCACCGGCTACCCGGTCCGCACCGTCTATGACCCCACGGCCGGCACCGGCGGCATGCTGTCCCTGCTGGACGAGCGCCTGCGCCGCATGAACCCGAACGCGGAGGTCCGCCTGTTCGGGCAGGAGCTCAACGACCAGTCCTACGCCATCTGCAAGTCCGAGCTGCTCGGCAAGGGCCAGGACGCGGACGGCATCGCTCGCGGGGACACCCTCAAGAACGACGCCCACCTGACCGAGCGCTTCGACTACGTCCTCTCCAACCCGCCCTACGGCGGCGACTGGAAGGCCTCCCGCACCGCGGTGGAGAAGGAGATCGCCGCCGGTGGCGCCGCGAACCGCTTCCCGGGCGGCGCCCCCGCCATCAGCGACGGCCAGATGCTGTTCCTCCAGCTTGTGGCCTCGAAGCTCCGTCCGGTCTCGGAGGGCGGCGGTCGGGCCGGCATCGTCCTGAATGGCTCCCCGCTGTTCACGGGCGGGGCGGGCTCGGGTCCGTCCGAGATCCGCCGTTGGCTGTTGGAGTCGGACCTGGTGGACGTGATCGTCGCGCTGCCCACGGACATGTTCTACAACACCGGCATCGCCACCTACGTGTGGGTGCTGGACAACAACAAGTCGGAAGAGCGCCGCGGCAAGGTGCAGCTGATCGACGCCCGCACGTTCTTCACCAAGCTGCGCCGCAACGTGGGCTCGAAGAACAAGGAGCTGTCCAAGGCGGACCGCCAGCGCGTGCTGGACATCTACCGGGACTTCGACGCCCAGTCCGAGGCCAACGCCGAGTTCTCCAAGGTCCTCACCGCGCAGGACTTCGGCTACCGGGAGATCTCCGTGGAGCGCCCGCTGCAGCTGCGCTTCGAGGTGGAGGACGCCACCATCGCGGCGGCGCTCGCCACCAAGCCGGCGGACAAGCTTCCCGACGACGGCCGCTCGGCTCTCGGGGCCGCCCTCGCCTCCCTGCGTGGCCGGGTCTGGGACCACCAGCCCACTTTCGTGCTGGACCTGAAGAAGGCGCTGAAGGAGCACGGCGTGACCGCCGGCGCTCCACTGGTGAAGGCCCTGACCGGGGCGATCGGCGTGCACGACCCCGAGGCGGAGGTCGTGAAGAACACGAAGGGCGAGCCGGAGCCGGACACCTCGCTGCGCGACACCGAACTGGTGCCCTTCGGCCGGGACATCCACGAGTACTTCGAGGCCGAGGTGGCCCCGCACGTGCCCGGTGCCTGGATCGACGAGTCCAAGACCAAGATCGGTTACGAGATCCCCTTCACCCGGCTCTTCTACACGTACGTGCCGCCGCGTCCGCTCGAGGAGATCGACGCTGAGCTCAAGCAGCTCACGGCCGAGATCATCGAGCTGCTGCAGGAGGTCGAGCGGTGACGGGCCACGCGTGGTTCAAGACGTTGCCAGCCGAATGGGCACTGGTAGAGCTCAAGTGGGTGGCTCGAATCTACTCGGGCGGAACCCCAGACCGTTCCCGGCCGGAATTCTGGACAGATGGCGACATCCCGTGGCTTGCGTCGGGATGCGTCAATCAGTGGAAGGTAACTGAGCCGTCGGAATACATCACCAAAAAGGGCTTCGAGGCGTCTAGTGCACGTTTCGTGCCACCTGGAGCCGTTCTGATCGGGCTTGCAGGGCAAGGAAAGACAAAGGGTACCGCCGCCCTCTCGCTCATCGAAGCGACCATCAACCAGTCCGTCGCGGCCATCGTCTGTGGATCCGCGCTGGATCCTCGCTTCTTGCACTACTGGCTCAGTGTCAACCACAGCAACATTCGTGGACTGTCTGGCGGCGACCTTCGTGACGGACTGAATCACGGCCACGTCGGGGCCATCCCCGTACCCTTGCCACCGCGGGTACTCCAGACCCGCATCGCGGACTACCTCGACCGCGAGACCGCCACGATCGACGCCCTGATCGACAAGCAGACAGCTCACGTTGGACTCTTGCGTGAGAGGCGACTTGCCGCTCAGAACAGGGCTGTCATGGGCCTGGACCTCGACTCTGACCTGATTGACGGTGAGCAGGTTCCCGTCGGATGGACTAGCGGACCAATCAAACGAGTTCTCGAATCGCTGGACTCACGCCGCGTGCCCTTGAACGCCGACGAGCGCGGTGCTCGCCAGGGATCTTTTCCGTACTACGGGGCTTCTGGTGTTATCGACAGCGTTGACGACTATCTGTTCGATGGGGATCTGGTGCTAGTTGGCGAAGACGGGGCGAATCTGCTCAACCGGTCAACACCTCTCGCCTTTGTTGCGTATGGGCAGTACTGGGTCAACAACCATGCCCACGTCTTACGTCCGAAGTTCGGCCCAGTGGAGTTCTGGGCGGCCAGAATTGAAGCCCTTGATGTGAGTCCTGTCGTGTCTGGTTCGGCACAGCCGAAGCTCACGGCAGATGCGCTCATGGCGTTACGTATCTCATGGCCTGAGAACCCAGATGACATGGCTCGAATCGTCGAGGTAATGACCCGCGAAACCGCCAAGATCGATGCCCTCATCTCCAAAGCGGAGCGGTTCATCGAGCTCGCCCAGGAGCGCCGCGCGGCGCTGATCACTGCCGCCGTCACCGGCCAGATCGAGATCCCCACGGAGGACTGACCGCACATGGCCATCCACAACGAGAGCGAGCTCGAGACCTACATCTGCGAGTACCTGGAGCAGCACGACTGGCTCTACTCGCCCAACGATGCCGGCTACGACCGCAAGAACGCGATCTTCCCCGAGGACGTCCACGCCTGGCTGGCCGAGAATCAGCCGGAGGACTACGGGCGCATCGTGAAGGCCGATGCCCCGGCCTCTGCGCAGCAGGCACAGCGGGACCAGATCACCACCCGCCTGATCGACGTGCTGAACAAGCCGCAGGACACCGGCGTCGGCGGCACCCTCAACGTGCTCCGCAAGGGCTTCAAGGTCGGCACCTCCGCCACCCTGCGCATGGCCGAGCCGCGGCCGGCCACGAACCTGAACCCGGCCGCTGTCGCCTCCTACGAGCGCATGCGGCTGCGCGTGATGCGTCAGGTGCACTTCAACCCGGCCACCAACCAGTCCGTAGACCTGGTGCTGTTCGTCAACGGCCTGCCCGTGGCCACGATCGAGCTGAAGACCGACTCCACCCAGTCCATCGGCCACGCGAAGAAGCAATACCGCGAGCGCAACCCCAAGGCCACGCCGCTGTTCGGGTTCGGCACCCGCGCCGTGGTCCACTTCGCCGTCTCCAACCGCGAGGTCTGGATGACCACCAAGCTGGCTGGGAAGGGAACTTTCTTCCTGCCGTTCAACCAAGGCGACGACGGCCACGCCGGCAACCCGCTCAATCCGGACGGCGGTTCCTCGACCGCCTATCTGTGGGAACGGATCCTCCAGCGGGACACCTGGCTCGAGATCCTCCAGAAGTTCGTCTTCCTCAAGAAGGAGACCGTGGAGGACGAGCACGGCCGCTCGCGCCGGAAGTCCACGCTGATCTTCCCGCGCTTCCACCAGTGGGAGGCCGTCACCACGATGCTCGCCGCCGTCCGTGAGGAGGGCGCCGGCAAGTCCTACCTGATCGAGCACTCCGCGGGCTCCGGCAAGACCAACACCATCGCCTGGACCGCCCACCGCCTGCTCTCCACCTACGGGGCGGACGAGCAGCGGGTGTTCGACTCGGTCATCGTGGTCACCGACCGCACCGTGCTGGACGACCAGCTGCAGGAGGCCGTCCGGCAGATCGAGCGGACCTCCGGCACCGTGGTGGCCGTGGACCGCAAGAACCTCGGGGGAGAGGCCACCAGCAAGTCCGCCCTGGTGAAGCAGACCCTGCTGCAGGGCAATCGGATCATCGTGGTGACGCTGCAGACCTTCCCCGCCGTGCTCGAGCTCCTCAAAGGTGACTCGACGCTCGCCGGCCGCACCTACGCGGTGATCGCGGACGAGGCGCACTCCTCCCAGACCGGCTCCGCCGCAGCCAAACTCAAGCGTGTGCTCACCCCGGAAGAGCAGGCCGACCTCGAAGACGGCGGAGAGGCGGACACCGAGTCCATCCTCGCCGCCGAGGTCGCCGCCACCGGACGCCCGGAGAACATCAGCTTCTTCGCCTTCACCGCCACCCCGAAGGACAAGACCCTGCAGATGTTCGGCCGGCCCTCCGGCGAGTACGACGAGAAGGGCCAGGAGATCCCGGCCTCCTTCCACCGGTACACCATGCAGCAGGCCATCGAGGAGGAGTTCATCCTCGACGTGCTGAAGAACTTCACCAACTACGACACCGCCTTCAAGCTGGCCCTGGCCGGACAGAAGGGCGAGTTCCGTCCCGAAGGCGACCGGGCCGCCGTCGGGAAGCAGACCACCGAAGTGGACCAGACCGAGGCGAGCAAGAAGCTCATGCGGTGGGTCAAGCTGCACCCGACGAACATCGCGCAGAAGGTCAAGATCATCGTGGAGCACTTCCGCGCCAACGTGGCCGGACTGCTCGATGGGCAGGCCAAGGCCATGGTGGTCACCGACTCCCGCGCCGCCGCCGTCCGGTACAAGCGTCAGATGGACCAGTACATCCAAGACATGGGGTACACGGACGTGGGCACCCTGGTGGCCTTCTCCGGCGAGATCACCGACGACGACTTCGGGCTCGAGAAGGTCACCGAACGGTCCATGAACCCGTCCGTGACCGGCGACCTGGCGAAGGCGTTCGACGGGGACGGCTACCAGGTGATGATCGTGGCCAACAAGTACCAGACCGGCTTCGACCAGCCGAAGCTCTGTGCCCTGTACGTGGACAAGAAGCTCTCCGGCGTGCTGGCCGTGCAGACGCTGTCGCGGCTGAACCGCGCGGCGCCGGGCAAGGACACCACCTACGTGCTGGACTTCGTGAACTCCGAAGACGACATCCAGGCTGCCTTCGAGCCGTACTACGCGGGCGCGAAGCTGGAGACGGTGACGGACCCGAACCTGATCCATGACCTGGGGACGAAGCTCGACGCCGCGGGCGTGTACGACTGGGACGAGGTCGACGCGTTCGCCGACGTGTGGGTGGCGTGGGAGCCGGGGAGCGGGCAGGAGGGCCTGCAGGCCGCGTTGGAGCCCGTGGCATACCGGTTCCGCAAGGAGCTGGCGCATGCGCGGATGAACCAGGACGAGACGCGCGTGAACGAGCTCGTGCTGGTGCGCAAGGACATGCGGTCCTTCGTCAGCCTCTACGACTTCCTCTCCCAGATCTATGGGTTCGGGGACACCGAGCACTACAAGCGGGCGCTGTTCCTGCGTCACCTGGTGCAGCTGGTGGGCGATCAGCCCGGCGGTGAGGAGCTGATCGACCTGAGTGATGTGCAGCTGGTGAGCATCCGGCAGAAGAAGACGTCCTCGGGGGACATCGGGTTGACCGGTGGGGCCGCGCTGAAGGGGACCACCGCTGTGGGAGGCGGGCAGGTGCGTGAGAAGCAGCGCGGGCCGTTGGAGGAAGTGATCGAGAAGATCAACGAGATCTTCGCCGGCGAAGGCGTGGATGCCTCCCCGTCCCAGCAGGAGGCGTGGGTGAGTGCCCTCGTGGCGCCGCTCATGGAGGACGAGAAGCTGCTGGGGCAGGCCGGAGCGAACTCGCTGGAGCAGTTCCTGGCGAGCCCGAACCTGGAACGGTCGGCGATGGGCGCCGTGTACGCGAACGAGGACGCCTTCGTGAAGATGACGGACATCGTGGGCAGGGGCGGGGACCCGTCCAAGATGATCGTCGCTGCGATCGGGGAGTACCTGTACTGGAAGGTGCGGAGCGAGGGGACTGGGCCGGTGGATGTTGCCCATGGACGGTCCGCCGTCTTCGCTGACGAAACGGCCCCTTCGCAGGGCACTTCCGTCGATGAGAGGGCGAGTGCGACGCCGTCGCGCGTCCGGAAGGGGAACTGAGATGGCACATCCCAAGACACTGCAGGTCTTCCTGATGGACGGTGCACCCACCGGTCGGCTGAAGTGCACCCTCGACAACTGGACGGGCCTCGTCTACGTGGTGCCACGCACCAGTCTCAACGCGGACGGGCACCCCGAGGCGTTCGAAGGCACCGGTGTGTACCTGCTGCTGGGGCAGGACGCCGATTCCGGCGACGACGTCGTCTACGTCGGGCAGGCTGTCGGGCGGGCCAACGGCAACGGCCTGGTGGGCAGGATCCGGGAGCACGTCCGGAGGGAGGCGCACGACTTCTGGAACCGGGCCATTCTCCTCTCCACCCTCGGGGACACCTTCGGCCCAACGGAAGTGACCTACCTGGAGCACTACTTCCACCAGGCGGCCACCACGGCCGGGCGCTTCACCGTGGACAATGCGGTGGCACCCTCCCAGGGCAACGTCACGCAGGAGAAGAGGGCGGAGCTGGAGGAGTACGCCGACAAGGCCAAGCTCCTGATCAGCGCCCTGGGGCACCGCGTCTTCGAGAGCGCCGACGGCTCACATGCCGCGGCCGCGGCTGGCCGGGCCACCCAGGCGCCCGAAGCGGAGCCGAAGCGCACCCTGTTCACCATGACGGTCAACGGCGTCAGAGCCCAGGGACACCCGACGCCGGACGGGTTCGTCGTCCTGCGGGGCAGTGGCCTCATGGAGGGGCTGCGGCCCAGCGCACCCCCCGGTGTCCGGGCGGGCCGGGAGCGCTTCGCCGACCACATCGGTGCCGATGGGGTGCTGACCGAGGACGTCTCCTTCACCAGCTCCTCGGCCGCGGCCGGATTCGTGGCCGGCGGGAGCATGAGCGGGCCGTCCTCATGGCGGGCGCCGGATGGGCGCACCCTCGGCGAGGTCGAGGCCGCCTCGGCCGCGCCGGAGCCCATGGAAGACGACGCCTGATGAGGACGCGGCCGACCGCCTTGGATGCCGCCGTCGACCATCCGCGGGGTGCCCAGAGCGACGCCCGAGGGCCGGGGACGGGGCGCTCCGGGTCGTTGACCGCGAACGTCATGACCGTCGCGGACGCACTGCGCGACCCTCGTCTCCGTATCCCCGAGTACCAGCGGCCCTATACGTGGTCCACGACGAACACGGGGCAGCTCGTCGAGGACATCCGTCGCTTCCGTTCGGCCGCGTCCTACCGGATCGGCACCATGATCGTGCACGCCGAGGACGGCTGGCTGGACATCGTCGACGGCCAGCAGCGGTACATGACCTTCGCCCTGATCGTGTTCGCACTGCAGGAGGTCCTGGGCGACACCGCCGAGCGCGCCGAGCACCAGCGTGCGGCCCTGGACCGCGCGGCGGCCATCGAGCTGCCGCCGGGCCGCCGGGACGTGTCGGAGCGCCACATCGTCGAGAACTACCGCCTCATCCTGCAGACATTCCGGTCCTGGGACAGCACCGAGGTCGAGGACTTCGCGGACTACTTCCTGGACCGTTGCACGCTGGTGCGCCTGATCGTCAGCGACCTCGACGCGGCCTTCCAGATGTTCGACTCGCAGAACACCCGCGGCCGGGCGCTCCTGCCCACCGACCTACTGAAGGCATACCACCTCCGCGCCTATGGTGAGGCCACATCGGACCGGGCGGCGATCCTCGCGGCCGTGAAGGACTGGGAGTCCACCCCGCCGGACGAGATCAACCACCTCTTCTCGCGTTTGCTCTATCCGGTCGTCCGCTGGTCCGCCGGTGAGTCCTTGCCGAGGGACGGTTTCACATCCGCACAGATCGGGGCGTTCAAGGGCATCTCGGCTGGGGTTGCGAGTTTCGGGCGGCTCCCCTGGGCACATGGGCTGCTGATGGCCAAAGCGCACGTGGATGACTACAACACCAGGAATGCGGCGCTGATCGCCCACGGAGCCCTCGCTCCGCTGGAGTTCCCTTTCCAGCTTTCCCAGCCGATCATCGACGGCGAGATGTTCTTCCGATTCGTCCGGCACTACACGAGCTTGGCCAGAACGCTTGGCGTCTCCGCGACCGAAGCAGACCAGACCGTCCAGGACGATGCCCGTCGCCATCGTGAGATCCGGCGGGTCCATGCCATCACGGGGCTCGTACGTTCTTCAGGCAACGGCGCCGGATATCGCTATACGCAGGAGCTCTACGGAGCTCTACTGTTGGCCTATGCGGACCGCTTCGGAGCCGAGGACCTCGAGCGCGCGGCCCTCGTTCTGGCGCGACACGCCTTTGCGCTGAGGACTCGTCTGCGCCGGGTCTACCCACGTTCGACCGAGCTGCACGCGCTGGGGCTGAACAAGGCCGTGGACTCGGCAGAGCAGGTCAACCTATTCCGTCTGATGATGGGCACTATGGACCCGGCTGCGATCACCGGGCGCGTGCCTGCTCGTCCCGGCGACGTCGACAATGCGCCGGAACCGGTCAGGCGCCTCTACTCGGACCGGCCGTGGGACCCGGAGGAGGAGTCGCACCATGTCTGAGGGGAACGCCCCGGAAACTCTGACCATCGGGGAGGTCTTCGCGGCAGGACGTCACTACCGCGTTCCCGTCTATCAGCGTTCCTATGCCTGGACAGAGGTCGAGGTCTCCACGCTTCTCGCGGACGTGCGCCGTGCCCGTCTGCGGTCCAAAGCTCTCGAATCCCGCGGCAATGTCTCGGACTACTACCTCGGAGCGATGGTGGTGAACCGGACCCAGACTCCCGCAGGAGACCAGATCGACGAGGTGGTCGACGGGCAGCAACGGCTGACGACGCTCACGGTCCTGGCCGCAGTCGCGGAGCAGATCACCCAGGCCGGCGTGCTCGACCCGGTTGCGCTGGCTGTCCTGGACTACGAGGGGCGTGCGGAGGCGGGGGAAGACCTCGCAACCCTGCGCCGGCGGGGCGGTCACAGGCACGGCGCATTCCAGGTTGAAGCCATCGGGATTGCCGCCCAAACGGTCAGAGGGGCCTGCGAGCGCGCCACTGACCGCCAAGCGACTGCTGACGGTCAGACGGTGGTCTTTGATGCTGACGACCTCGCCTATCTCTGGAACCATGTTCGGCTGCTGCGGACGGAGCTTCCTGAGGGCACCGACCTAAACCACTACTTCGAGGTGATGAACACCCGCGGAGAGCAACTGGCGAAGCACGAGGTTCTGAAGGCAATGCTGATGCGACCTCTGCGTGATGAGTCGGAGCGGCAGGTCTTCGCTCAAGTCTGGGATGCGTGCGCCGTGCTGGACCGCCCGGTTCAGCTTCAGTTCGCGTCGGAGCGGCTGGACCCGGACATTTCTCCGGCCAGAGACGCAGTCTTCGGTGACACATGGTCGACGCTCGTCACCACGGATTTCGAGTCCCTTCGTGCCGCCCTAGAACCAAGCCTTGCGGAGACCGAACTTGGTGGACGCACGTCCTTGGATTCGTTGCTATCCAGTCGGGGTGCCGGTGAGGGGACAAGCGCCTCAGCAGAGAAACGCTCCGATGAGACGGGGTCCTACGGAACCATCATCGACTTTCCGAACCTCTTGCTGCATGTTCTGCGGGTGATGGTGGAGTCCGGGATGGCGTCAGGTTCAGGCCGGCCGGCGTGGGGTCAGGAGCCGAAGAACGCCGTCCGTCTCGAGGACAACTCCCTGCTGGAACAGTTCGCCGAGCGTCGCCAGGACGACGCCCGGTGGTCCAAGCGATTCCTCGTCATGCTGCTCCGCATCCGGTTCCTGCTGGACACCTACGTCATTAGGACGCTGTCGACTACGGGAACCCGGGCGGACGAGGAGAACTGGGTGCTCGTGGGCGCCCTCAAGGTCGAGTCTGGCGCCGAGGAAGGGTCGTCGCGGCGACGTCGTCTCGGAGTGAAGAACACCTTCGAAGACCCGGCGGTCCAGGAGGCTGTCCGAAACCTGCAGGCCATGTTCCAGGTGACGGATACGCGCCGCGCGTCCAAGTACTTCCTCTACCGCATTCTCCGGTGGCTCGCCGAGCGGCCGGTGGACCGCGTGGACGGCGAGGCCTTCCAGCGCATGCTGGAGGACCTGGCCCGCGAGCGGCTTCGCGCCTACGACGCTGACGAGGGATTGGACCTCGGGGTCAAGGTCCCGAATTTCGTGTTCAACGTGCTGGATTACATCCTCTGGGATCTCGGACGTAATCCGTCCGCCGAAGCGGGGCCGCTCTGGGCTGCACTCGGCGACGTTGAACGGAGTGTCCTGTCCCAACGTGCAGGCTCATTCCGCTTCCGGTACCGGACTTCGGTGGAGCACTTCTATCCCGTGGTTCCTGGCGAAGGACAGAAGGTCCTGACATCAACGGAGGTGGACCGTTTCGGGAACCTGTGCATCATGAGCCGACGCGAAAACTCCCAGCGGAACAACCTGATGCCCGTCTCGAAGGTGAAGCAGTACTCCTCGGACGAGCAGAGCCTCAAGTTCCAGCTCATGGCCGGCATCCTTGACGTCGAGGGCGACTGGGACAGCCCCCAGATCAGGAAACACGGGAACAGCATGCGGCGGGTGATCCACGAGTGGCAGGGCAGGCGGCCCTGACACCTCGGGACGTTCTGGCCCCAGAGGCCCCCGTTAAGCTCGTCACATGGTCACCGCGCGTGAAGTCACCCTTCAGGAACTCCTCGGGGGGTCCTACCAGTACACGGTCCCGCTCTATCAGCGGACGTACTCCTGGGGCCGCCCGCAGTGGCAGCGACTGTGGGAGGACGTCGTGGACGTCGCCGACCACCGGCGGGACAACCCTTCGGCGACCCACTTCCTCGGCTCCCTCGTTCTCGCCGGCTTCCGGGACAACGGGCCCGGTGGCGTCCAGCGGTGGCTCGTGGTGGACGGGCAGCAGCGGCTGACGACGCTGACGCTCCTCCTCGCCGCTGTCCGCGACCACCGGGCTGAGCACGAAGGCCCCATGCACGCCGATCGGGTCAACGAGAAGTACCTGGTCAACAAGTGGGAGGACGGCGATCTCCGCTACAAGGTCCTGCCCACCCAGGCCGACCGTGGCGCCTACCGCGGACGGATCGAGCACGCCCCGGACGCTGCCGAAGGCTCCAGGATCAGCGAAGCCCACCAGTTCTTCCTGACGAAGCTGCTCGGGTTGAGCCAACCGTCTGCTGACGGTGAAGAGGAGCCGCTGACCTTGGCAGAGGTCGAGTCCGCCGTCGTCGCCGGCCTGTCGATCGTGTCCGTGACCACCGGGGAGAACGACAACGCCCACCGCATCTTCGAGTCCCTGAACAACACCGGCCTCAAGCTCACCCAGGGCGACCTGCTCAGGAACTACCTGTTCATGCAGCTGCCCACCCGGGCGGATGAGGTCTACACCACCCTGTGGCTCCCATTGCAGAACCTGCTCTCCAATGAGGAACTGGAGACCCTGTTCTGGCTCGACCTGGTGCAACAGGATCCCAAGGTCCGCCAGACCGAGATCTACGCGGGGCAGCAGCGTCGCATGCGTGACCTGCAGGACGAGTCGCAGGTCAGGGACGAAGTCGAGCGGTTCCTGGCATTGGGGCGTCTCTACGACGTCATGCTCCGCCCGGAGAAGGAGAAGGAGAAGGACGCCGCAGTGCGGTTCCGCTTGGCACGCCTGCGCGCCTGGCGCACGACGACGACGTTCCCGATCACACTGCACCTGATGGAGCGCCGGTCGTTGGGGGACATCGACTCGGACGAACTGGCCCGTGCGCTCCTCTACCTCGAGTCGTACCTGGTCCGACGCCTCGTCTTCGGCCGCTATTCCGACGGTCTCAACAGCACTCTGCTCGCGGCGACGGCGGACATCCAGGGTCAGGACGACCCGGCGGATGCCCTGCAGCGCTTCCTCTCCAGCGGACGGAAGCACTTCGCCTCCGACGACCAGGTCCGCCAGGCCGTGATGACGGCACCCTTCTACACGACGGGCCGAGCGGCCCACCGAAAGCTGATCCTCCGGTGGATCGAGGAGTCCTACGGCAGCAAGGAACCGGTGGACCTCGACAGCGCGACCATCGAGCACGTCATGCCGCAGACCCTCACGGAGGAGTGGGAGCGCGCTCTGGCCGGCCAGCTCGAGGCGCACCAGGACCTTCGAGAGGTGCACACCGAACTCCTCCACACCTTGGGCAACCTCACCCTCACCGGGTACAACAGCGAGCTGAGCAACGGGCCCTTTGCGGTCAAGCGTGCGGAGCTGGCCAAGAGCGGCATCCGCATGAACCAGGAGATCTCCGCTGAACCGGTATGGGGTCCCGCGCAGATCCGTGCTCGCGCCGAGCGGCTGGCGGACCGGATCGTCGGCATCTGGCCGGGGCCCTCAGCAGAGGCCGCCTCCGGAGTCGCCCACACGGCCTGGCAGACGCTGTCGGATGCCGTCGAGGCCATTCCCGCCGGGTTCTGGACCTCCTATGGCGAACTCGCACGGCTGATCGGAAGCCATCCGGTCCCCGTGGGGACCTACCTCGCACGGACTGCCCTGCCGCACGCTCATCGTGTGCTCCAGGCGGGAGGCACCGTCTCTCCGTCCTTCCGGTGGGCCGACGTCCAGCGCACGGACGATCCGCACGACGTCCTCGCAGCCGAAGGCGTGCGCTTCGCCGAGGACGGACGTGCCGACGGCGGCCAGCGGCTGCTGGCGGAGCAGCTCGCCGAGCTCATCGACGCCGACGTCGACCTGACGGATCCCCGGACGCTCGCGGCCCCGGGCAACGACCCTGCGCTGCGGGACCGCTGGGTCGACCGACTTCACGACCACAACGATCCCGAATCGGCCTGCGCACTGATCGAGATCCAACGAGGCTGGGTCGAGCGCGGTGGCCGGGCGGAATTCGCGGACAATGCTGCCGGCGGTTGTTTCCTGGTCGTCCCGCGCACGTCAGCACGCGCCATCTGGCCGGTGATCCTGTACCCGACGTACGGCGTCGAGGTCGTCTTCTATCACCTGGCGAAGTGGGCTCCCTTCACGGACGAGGCGCTTCTCGACGAATTCCGGGGACGTCTGAATCTCATCCCCGGGCTGGAATTCGGTCCTGAGTCTCTCCGCCGGCGCCCGAGCATCAAGCCGCAGACCCTTCAGCCGCCCGCGGCGCAGGAGGCGTTCCTCGACGCGCTGGAGTGGTTCCTGCACACCGCCCAGGAGGACGCCAGGACTGCCTGACAGCCCGGCCAGGGGCAGGTCCTGGCGAGGCGCTGACCCCCTCACCCCGTCCTCCCCACCCAGTACGCTCGCCCCATGAAGATCGGTCTCCGCAAGCCCAGCCTGAAGAAGTCCATCAAGGCCCGCACCACGGGCCGCGCCAAGCGTGCGATCAAGCGCAAGGTCATCCCCGGCTACGGCCGCAAGGGGATGGGCTGGCTGCGCGATCCGAAGCGCGCCGCCTACAACGCCGTCTACAAGCGCACCACGTTCGGTCTCGGCGATGTCCTGCGGATGTTCCGATGAGCGCGCCCGGCAGCATCACCGCCGACGGCGATCGCGGTCTCGCCACACACCGCGCCCCCGGCGCCGTCGAGCTCGTCGAGCCGCCCCGCGAAGCTGTGGAGTGGATGGCCTCATCCGCCCCCGCGACCGACCTCTGGTGGACCGCCACCGTCTGTGGCGAGGAGGACCCGGGCTGGCACCGGCTGGAGAGCGCCGCCCAGATCGCGGACCTGGTGCACGCCCTCACCGACCCGCGGGACAAGCTGATCCTCGAGGACGAGCCGCCCACCCGGTACGCGCAGATCATGCTGCTGGGCGACGGGCTCTTCATGGTGGAGATCGCCAAGCGGTTCGAGGGGCTCGGGGCCTACAACTGGCGGATCGGCCGGGGCCGGGCTGCGGACGAGGCCGCCAACGACCCCCAGGACCTCGTCCAGCCCCTGCAGGAGCTCACCGCCGCCGAGACCGTCGAGGTCCTCGTCAGCTGGGCACAGGGCCACGGCCTCCCGCTGCCCTACGGGGCGGCCCTGCGAACCTACGGCACCCCGCCGGACCCGGGGCTCGGGTTCGACTCGTGACGCTCTAGGGGCGCGAATGTTCCCGGGCGCGGTGCAGTGCCGACCGTATGGTGTGATAAGCGTCATGCAATTCCGATGATGAAGGAGCACAGTGGAGTTCGAGGTCCCTTCCGTGTCACCCGGCTCGGAGTCTCTTAACGCCCCGTTCACCTCGAAGCGACGCCGTGAGCTCGATGCGCTGGCCAGCATGACCATCCTGCCGTCGACCCCGCGCGCTGTGAGGATGGCCCGGGAGTACTTCGAGGGCAGCACACTGGCCGAGATCGGGGAGCGGTTCGGCCGCACCCGGGAACGGGTCCGGCAGCTCATCCGTGATGAAGCGGGGTACTCGACCAAGGAATTGAAGGCGTACCGCGAACTCCTCGCTGACGAGGAGTTCCGCATGAAGCGGGCGGCCGCCGTGTCCTGGTCGGAGCGACACGTGGGCGTGCCGCTCTCTGTGGCATCGCAGGATCTGAGTCTGTCCCAGCAGGAGCTGCGGCGGTTGCTGGGCAAGCGCGTCAAGTTCCATCTGGGAGAAGCCAAGCCGCGCAAGACGTCCTCGGCTACCCCGGACGAGGTTCTGCTCTCTGCTCTCCGCGAGTTCTACGAGGAGACGGGAGAGACGGCGGCGCAGTCGTTCACCCAGTGGTCCCGGAGCCACGGAGTGCCCACTCACCAGACAGTGGCCAACCGGTTTGGTGGATGGAACGCCGCTCTCGAACGCGCGGGCATCGCGGTCACGGACCGGCGTCGGAGTCGATCCAAGTACTCCGACGCAGAGTTGGTCGAAGCACTGGTGGACGCGTGGTCCTCAGCGACGCCGCCCCGCACCTACCTCGAACTCTCGGACTGGCTCTCCGCGCGCCCGGGCATGCCGTCGGCGGCCCTGATCCGCAATCGTCTCGGCGTGGGGTTCGAAGAGATGCGAGCGCGCGCCCTGCGCGTCGTGGCCGGTCAGTCGATGGGCTTCCCGGGGCGGAAGCGGACCCGGGTCGACTGGAAGGGCAAGCTCGATCCGGGGGACGGCCCGCTGACCCTGGTGCGCCGGGCGATCGAGGACCGAGGGCCGCGCCTGACCGTCGCCGCCTACAACAGCTGGGCGGCGGAACACGGAGTCCCCGCCACGCCGACGGTCCTGCGCCGCGCTGGCACCAATTGGGTCCAGCTCGTGGAGGCGGCCGGCGGTACCCCCAACCCGCCGAAGCCCGCCAACCCCTTCACTACCGAGGAACTCCGGGTGTGGATGGAGCGGTTCATGACAGAGTCGGCCACCCACAGCCAGTCCGCTCACGAGGAGTGGCGCCAGGCCCACGGTGGCCCTTCGGCTCAGACGATCACCACCCGTCTTGGCCCGTGGCGAGAGGTCCTCGAAAATCTCGGCGGGGGCCAACGAGAGGGCTGAACCGGCGGTGAGCGCCCGTGAAGTTTGTCCCCCGGGCATCATGGCCCCATGACGTCCGCTCTCAACCGCCTCGAGCATCTCGCCGCCCTCCCACCTCACACCGCGATCGACCCAGCCGAGCTTGCTGTGGCCCTCACGGGGGTGCCAGAGCTCGGGGGTTGGCGCGTCACGCCGTCGCCCACACCCGCCGGCACCACCCCACCCGAGCTCACCATCACCTACGCCACCGACGACTTCGCCACGGCCCTGGCCCTGGCGAACCGGATCGGGGAGGCAGCCGAGGCCGCCGACCCCCACCCGGACCTGACCGTCTCCTACGGCCGGCTCACCGTGGGCATGCACAGCCACGACGTCCGCGCCCTCACCTCCCGCGACGTCCGCCTGGCCCGCACCGTCGCCCGCCTCGCCAGCGAGGTCCTCGCCCCCCACGCCCTCGCCGCGTACGGCACCCTGGCGCCCGGCCGCTCGAACGCGCACGTCATGGACGGTGTGCGCGGCACCTGGATCCCCGGCACCCTCCGCGGCACGCTCCACGCCAGCGGCATCGGTGCGGCCACCGGCTACCCAGGCGTCGTCCTCGCGGGCACCGCGCCCGCGCACGCGACCACCGACGTCCCCGCCCAGGTGCTCGTCTCCGCCGACCTCCCGGACCACTGGGACCGCCTCGACGCCTTCGAGGGCGCCGGCTACCGGCGGGTGCCCGGCGTCGTCGCCCTGGAGGACGACGACGCCGTCCGCCCCGCCTTCGTCTATGAGCTGGTGCCCGATGCCGTCCCGCCGTCCGCCTGAGCCCCCCGCCATGACACCGCACCTCGACACCCACCCCGACGCCCGCCCCGACCCCGGCTCCCGCCAGCGGGCCCTCGTCCGGCGCTCGCCCCTGATCCTCGCGGCCGTCGTCCTCCTGGCTGGAGCCGCCGTCCTCGCCGCCCAGGGACACCGCGAGGCGGCCGGCCTCAGCCTGCAGATCGTCACGGTGGTCCCCGTGCCGATCGCCCTCGAACGCGCCCACCGGGTCCGCCTGCCCACCGCGCTGCATGCGATGTACGCGGCCCTGCTGCTCGTCGCACCGTGGGTGGGTGCCGCGCTCGGCGGCTACGACGCCTGGCCGTGGTGGGATGCCCTCGTGCACTTCTACTCCGGCGTGCCGATCGCGCTCGGGTGCGTCTTCCTGCTGGGCGTCGCGGCCGCGCGCCGTGGGCTGGTCCTGCCGCCCGGGCTCGAGGCGCTCCTCGTGATGGCGCTGCACTCGCTCGTGGCCCTGGCGTGGGAGATCGCCGAGTTCACCGCCGACCAGGCGCTCGGCGCGCAGACGCAGAAGGGCAACACGGACACCATGACGGACATGATCGTCGGCACGCTCGGGGCCCTGATCGTGGCGTTCGCCCTGTACGCGCACCGCACCCGCGGCCGCTTCGCCTGGCTCTCGCGCTTCACCGGGGCTCGGACGGACCTCGCCGGGGGGCCGGCGCAGCCGCCGCCGGCCTGAGCCCGCGGCGGCGTCGCCTCAGTGGGCGACGCCGCCGGCCCGGGCCGCCGCCCGCCCCTCACCGGCCCGCGAACGCCTCCACCCGCCGCACGGCCTCCGGGTGCTCGGACGCCGCCGCGATCGACGCCGCCTCCTGCCGCACATGTGCACGCAGCGCCTCGACGTCGGCCCCGCGCGCCAGCGCCTTCGTCGGCCCATAGGTGTGCGCCGGACCGGCCACCAGCTCGTCCTCGAGCTCCGCCAGACGCGCCGCGAACGCGCCCCCGGCCACCGCCTCGGTCGCCAGGCCCCACTCCACGGCCTCGGTCCCGTTCAGGCGCCGCCCGCCGAGCAGCAGCTGCGTCGCGCGCACCGGCCCGAGCACCCGCGGCAGCCAGTAGGACACGCCCGTGTCCGGTGTCATCCCGAGCGCGGAGAACGCCGTCACCAGCTGCGCATCCTCGCGCACCAGCACGACGTCGCCGCCCAGCAGGAGCCCGAGCCCCGCCCCGGCGGCCGTCCCATTGACGCCGGCCAGCACCAGCAGGCGAGAGCCTGTGAGCGCCACCGCGACCTCGCCCGCCGCCTCGCCGAGCTCCTGGATCATCGCGCGCCGCTCCGGCCCGGCAGGCGCGGCGGCCATGGCCTGGACGTCCCCGCCGCCGCAGAAGATCCGCCCGGCGCCGGTCAGCGTGAGCACGTGCACGGACTCGTCCGCCTCGGCCGCGGCGATCGCCGCGAGCACCTCGCGCGCCATCGTCAGTCCGAGCGCGTTGCCCTTCGCGGGCCGGTTCAGCGTCAGCCGCACGACGCCGGGCCGCGCCTCGACGAGGACGGCGGGGGCGTCGTCGGAGGAAGAAGGGGTGGGTGCGGTGGTCATGTCAGCTCCTGTGGGTCGGAAGGTGGGGTGTGTGGGTGTCGGCCACGGGAACGGCCGGCCGGGCATGGGGTGGGTGCGCGATCCGAAGCGCGCCGCCTACAACGCGGTCTACAAGCGCACCACGTTCAGCGTCTGGGACCTGTTCCGCTGAGTCTGTTCCTCACGCGGGCTGGTCCGCCTCGTCCTCGTCATGCTCCTCCACGCTGCGGATCAGGGCCCGCAGGAACGCGGCCGCGCCGGCGAGCTCGGCCGGGGTGAGGCCCTCCACCGCGGCGAGCATACTGCGGTGCATGGCGCCCAGGGTGGCGCGGACCTCGTGGTCCGTCTTGGCCGTCGGCTCCACCACCACGGATCGGCGGTCCTGTGGGTGGGGCGCCCGTCGGGCGTAGCCGTCTCGGACCAGTCGGTCCACCAGGGCGCTGGCGGAGGCCGGGGTGATCTCCAGGGCGCTGGCCAGATCCCGCTGACGGACCTTGTGGCCGCGTCGGTCGGCCCGCAGCAGGTAACGCAGGGCTGACAGGTGGGTCTCTCCCATCCCCATGCTGTCCCGGGTGCGGGCGCGCATGCGCCGTTCGGCCTCCCGGTAGCGTCGCAGCAGGTTGAGCACGTCCACAGGTTCGATCTGGCGGGCGCCGCGGGTGTACCAGTAGCCCGACGTCGGTTCGCCATCCGTGCTGGTCAGCGTGGTGTGCTCCTCACCCATGCGCTCTTGAACCTCCCTGTTCACGTCACCCCGAAAATTTGGTTAGTCTTCCTAACGCATAGTTAGGCTAACATTTTCCAGGTCACGGCGATCTCTGTGAGGGGGCGCCCGGGCCGCGGCGAGAGGAATGTCATGACAGCAACGCTGGAGGCCCCCCAGGCCATGGGGCGGACCCTGTCCGCCGTCCCGCCCGTCCTCGAGTCCCCGGCGCCGCAGCCCGCCGCCTTCCGTCAGCGCTGCGCCCTCCTGGCCATGAGTGCCGCGCGGGCCGTCACCGTGTTCCCCGAGGTCGCTGAGGCCAGGTTCGCCATCACCGGCACCCCCTCCGCCCCCGCGCTGGAGGTGGACTGCATCCTGCGGGACGGAGAGGACACCGCGGCGGTCATCGAGACCATCACGGTGCACCTCGTCGAGGACCTCGAGGAGCTGCTCGGCGCACGGTTCCACGAACGTCGGCTGGAGCTGGTCGTGGACCGCAGCCTGCCCCGGGTGGGCGTGGGGGTCGTCTCCGCGCCCTGAGGGAGGCGCTCACGCGAACGCGCTCATCCCGGTCAGGTCCCGGCCGAGGATCAAGGCCTGCACGGACTCGGTGCCCTCGTAGGTGTGCAGCGCCTCGACGTCGGCGAAGTGCCGCATCACCCGGTGCTCGAGGAGGATGCCGTTGCCGCCGAGCATGTCCCGGGCGATCTGCGCCACCCGGCGCGCGCCCCGGGTGCAGGCGTACTTCAGCAGGGAGGCCTGCTCGTCACGCAGCCGCCCGGCCGCCTGCAGACGGGCCACGGCCACGCAACGAGTCTGCATCGCGGTCACCTCGTCCAGCATCTGCGCGAGCCGTTCCTGCACCATCTGGTGCGCTCCCAGCGGCTTGCCGAACTGCTCCCGCTGCCGGGCGTAGGCCAGCGCGGCCTCGAACATGGCGGTCGCGTGGCCCAGCGCGGACCAGCCCACGTTCACGCGGGTGGCCACCAGCACGCGCGCGGCGTCCTTGAACGTCGCCACGCCCGGCAGCCGCGCGTCGTCGCCGACCCGCACGTCGGTCAGCGTGATCTCAGCCTGGTGGATCGCCCGCAGCGCGCCCTTGCCCGTGATCACCTCGGCCTCGTAGCCGTGTGTGGACTGCTCCACCACGAACCCCTTGACCTGGCCGTCCTCGGTGTCGCGCGCCCACACGATCGTGATGCCCCCGGCGGCCCCGTTGCCGATCCACTTCTTGGCGCCGTTCAGCACCCAGCCGCCGGCGCCGTCGGGCCGCGCGGACGTCTCGAGGGACACCGAGTCCGAGCCGTGCAGCGGCTCCGTGAGCGCGAACCCGCCCGGCAGCGTGCCGCGCGCCACCGGCTCGAGGTACCGCTCCTTCTGCTCCGGGCCGGCGCAGTGCACCAGGGCGCGCAGCACGAGCCCGCCCTGCACGGCCGCAGCCGCGGCCATCGACCCGTCCGCCCGGGAGATCTCCATCGCCACCAGGCCCGCGGCCAACGGCGACATCACCGGGTGCCCCGGCACCTCCAGCCCGTCGGTGAGCAGGTCCAGCTCGCCCGCCCGCGCCACCAGGTCCAACGGGTACTCCGCCCGGTCCCAGTGCCCGTCGATCCGCTCGAGCACCTCCCGGCCGTAGGCGCGGGCGCGGTCCCAGTGCGCGCGGTCCTCGTCCGTGGCCTCCCCGAACGCGTCCAGGTAGTCGACGTCCAGGGACGTGACGACGTCGTAGGTCGGCTTCTGCATGCGCGTCACCGGGCCTCCTGCGTCCGCTCGGCGCGCAGCGCGCGCTTGAGCAGCTTGCCCGACTGGTTCCGCGGCAGCTCCGCCACGAAGTCCACGCGCTTGGGCACCTTGAAGCCCGCCAGGCGCTCCTTCACGTGGGTGCGCACGGTCTCCGCGGTCAGCTCGGCGCCCTCCTTGAGCACGACGACGGCGGTCACCGCCTCGATCCACCGCTCGTCCGGCAGGCCGATGACGGCGACCTCGGCCACCTCGTCGAACTCGTAGATCGCGTCCTCGACCTCGCGCGGGGCGACCAGCACGCCGCCCGTGTTGATGACGTCCTTGATGCGGTCCACCACCTGGATGTAGCCGGCCGCGTCCTGGGTGACCTGGTCGCCGGAGCGGAACCAGCCGTCGTCGGTGAACGCATCCGCGGTGGCATCCGGGCGGTTCCAGTAGCCGGAGAGCAGCTGCGGCGAGCGGTACTGGATCTCGCCGGGCTCGCCGGGCGCAGCGGGGGCGCCGTCGGCCGTCATCACCCGCGCCTCCACGTGGAACACGGGGCGGCCGCACGAGGCCGGCCGCGCGTCGTGCTCCTCGGGGCGCAGCACCGTGCACAGGGGGCCCAGCTCGGACTGGCCGAAGCAGTTGTAGAAGCCGATGCCCGGCTGGCTCTGACGCAGGCGCTGCAGCACGGTCACCGGCATGATCGAGGCCCCGTACTGGGCCTTGCGCAGCGAGGAGAGGTCGCGCGTGGCCAGGTCCGGATGGTTCGCCAGCGGCACCCAGACGGTGGGCGCCAGGAACAGGGAGCCGATGTGCTCGGTCTCCACGAGCTCGAGCATCCGGGGGATGTCCGGGGCGGCCAGCAGGCGCACCGTGGCGCCGAGGCTCAGGTAGGGGAGCAGGAACACGTGCATCGCGGCCGAGTGGTACAGCGGCATGGCCACCAGGGGGCGGTCCTCGGCCGTGAAGTCCAGCGCGATGATCGAGGAGAGGTACTCCGCCACGAGCGCCCGGTGGGACATCATGGCGCCCTTGGGGGTGGAGGTGGTGCCGGAGGTGTAGAGCAGCTGGGCCAGGTCGGTGGCCGACACCTCCGCCTCCGGGGCGGCGGCGTCCAGCGTCTCGTCCTGGGCGGTCTGAAGCACGGAGGGCTCGGCGTGGCCGGCGGGGAGCATGGTCCACACGTGCCGCAGAGCCGACGCGCGGCCCTCGGCCCGGACCTGGTCGACGCGCTCGAGCATGCCGGCGTCGGCCACGAGCAGCTCCGCGCCGGAGTCCTCGAGGGCGTGCGCGAGCTCGCCGCCCTTGAGCGCGAAGTTCACGGGCACGTGCACGTAGCCGACCGTGACGCAGGCCAGGAAGAGCAGCGCGTAGGCGTCCGAGTTGGTGGCGTAGGCGGCCACCCGGGTGCCGGCCGGCAGGCCGGTGTCCTGGAGGCGGCGGGCCACGCGGTGCGCTCCGTCCCGGAGCTGGGCGTAGGTCCAGTCGCGGTCCTCGAAGCGCAGGGCGACGGCCTGCGGGGAGCGGGCGACCGCGCGTGCGAACACGCGGCCGATCGTGTCCTCCGGGGCGGGGGAGAGGTGGGCGGCGGCGTCGGTGGGGTGGGTGATCTGGTCTGGCATGGGAACCTCCGGGGGATGGGTCAGAGACGTTCGATCACGGTGACGTTGGCCTGGCCGCCGCCCTCGCACATGGTCTGCAGGCCGTAGCGGCCGCCCGTGCGCTCGAGCTCGTGCAGCAGCGAGGTCATCAGGCGGGCGCCGGTGGCGCCGATGGGGTGGCCCAGGGCGATCGCCCCGCCGTTGACGTTGACCTTCGCCGGGTCCGCGCCGGTCTCGGTCAGCCAGGCCAGCACGACGGCGGCGAACGCCTCGTTGATCTCCACGAGGTCCATGTCGTCGATGGTCAGGCCCATGCGGTCGAGCGCGTACGCCGTCGCCGGGATCGGGGCGGAGAGCATCATGACGGGGTCGGCGCCGCGGGCGGAGAGGTGGTGGATGCGGGCTCGCGGGGTGAGGCCGTGGCGGCGCACGGCCTCCTCGGAGGCGAGCAGGAGGGCGGCCGCGCCGTCGGACATCTGGGACGCGGTGGCCGCGGTGTGCAGCCCGCCGGGGACGATCGGGTCGAGCGAGGCGATCTTCGCGGCGTCCGGGGTGCGGGGGCCCTCGTCCGCGGTGAGGCCAGCGAGGGGCAGGATCTCGCGGTCGAAGCGACCGTCGGCCTGGGCGGCGAGCGCGCGCTCGTGGGAGCGCACCGCGAACTCCTCCAGGGTGTCCCGGTCCAGGTTCCAGTGCCGGGCCATCATCTCGGCCCCGCGGAATTGGGAGATCTCCTCGTCCCCGTAGCGGGCGGCCCAGGACTCGGAGCCGGTGAACGGGTCGGGGAAGCCGAGATCGCGGGCGGCCGTGTTGGACCGGGAGAGCGGGATCGCGGACATGGACTGCACGCCACCGGCGACGACGAGGTCCGCCGTCCCGCTCATGATGGCCTGCGCGGCGTAGTGGACCGCCTGCTGGCCGGAGCCGCACTGGCGTTCGACCGTGGTGCCGGGGACGTCCTCGGAGAGCCCGGCCGCGAGCCAGGCGTTGCGCGCCACGTCCATGGCCTGTGGGCCGAGCTGGTCGATGCAGCCGAGGATGACCTCGTCGTACTCGGCCGAGTCGATGTCCTGGCGGGCGACGAGCTCGCGCAGCGGCGCGGCCGCCAGATCGAGGGGATGTACGCCGGCGAGCCCCTTCCCTCGGCGACCCACGGGGGTGCGGACGGCGTCGATGATGTAGGCCTCGGGCATGGGGGCTCCTCCGGACGGCGGGGACGTGACGCCGATCACGCTATTGCTTGGACATCCAACGATCAAGAGTGTGACGGGATCCGTTGCGGCGGCCTGGAGGAGCGCCGTTTCGTCAACGAAAGCGGCTCGGGGCGCGCCGTTTCGGCCACGAAAGCGCTGGGGCGGGCGTCGCCTCGCCCTGGTCAGGACCCCCTGCCCCGGGCCTACCGTGAGGGCCAGCGGCACGCACCCGTGCCGCTGAGACGAGAGGAGCCGGCCATGGCCACCCCGCACACCCCCGACCCCCAGGACGCCCGGCGCGCACGCGAGGCGACGGACGAGACCTCCGGCGTCGCGTTCGACGGCGACACGCCCCCAGCCGAGGGCGCAGGCGTCGGCCCGAGCAACCCGGGCATGGACGTGGAGCAGACCGGCGAGCGCTCGGCCGGCAAGATCGTGCTCGGGCTGATCATCGCCCTCGTGGTCATCGGCGTCCTGGTGTTCATCCTGGGCCGCGTCGCCGGCCTCGGCTGAGCCGCGGCGCAGACGCCTCGAGCACGCCACCGGCCCATCGCGACCACGGGGCGGGCACCGATCCGTCGGTGCCCGCCCCGTGGTCGTGTCCGCTCCGCGGTGATGCCGCTCAGCTGCGACGCCGCGCCGTCGCAGCGGTCAGAAGCCGCCGCCCACGGTCCGGCGGCCACCCGCCGTGCGTCGGCCGGCGGCACCGGACCGGCCGCGGGAGGCGAGGGCCCCGCCGAGCAGCCCGCCCAGCAGGCCGGTGCCGAGGCCGCCCGTGGACCGGGCCGAGGGTCCGAAGCCGCCGCGGTACGCACCGGAGCTGCGCCCGCGCGTCGTGCCCCCGGCGCCGCGGCGCGAGAGCTCACGCAGCGCCAGACCGCCGAGCGTGCCCAGGAGGGCACCGCCCAGGCCGCTGGACCGGCGTCCCTGAGAGCGGGCCTGCCGGCCGAAGCCGGGGGACCGGCCGATGTGCGCACCGATGGTGGGTCGGCTGGAGCGGCGGCCACCGCCGCCGAGAGTGCGGGTGAGGCTGGAGAGGATGCCCATGGTGTCCTCCTCGGACGTCGTGCCGGCCACTCGTGCGTGGCCGGTCGGGTGCGCCTCAACCTAGGCGCCGACCCCCGCACGGTGTCCAGACCGGGCCTCCTCATGCATCGAGGCGGGATATCCACCCCACGGCCGCCCGCGGCAGCCGGATGGGGTCGATATCCCGCCTCGAAACGCGCGGGCGGGGGCGTCAGTCCTGGAGCGGGGAGGTCTTCGGCTCGTCCCTCCAGAGGGCCACGTTCCGCGCCTCGGGCAGGTCGGAGATGTGGAAGCCCGGATTCATGCCCGCCTTGAGCTTGCGCTCGTAGTCCCGGAGCAGCTTCACGGCCAGCCCGCCCAGCGGGATGATCGCCACGAGGTTGATGGTCGCCATGAGGGCCGCGAACGTGTCCGCGAGGTTCCACACCAGCGCCACGGAGCCGAGCGCGCCGCCGACCACGCACACCAGCACGAGCACGCGGAACACGGTGATGGCCGGGCCCGCGTGGCGGCCGGCCAGGTACCGGATGTTGGCCTCGCCGTAGTAGGTGTTGCCCAGCACGGAGGACCAGGCCAGGAAGAAGATGATGACGGTCAGCGCCGGGCCGGCCCACGCGCCCACGGCCTGCTGGAGCGCACCCTGGGTCACCTGCATGCCGATCGCCTCCCCGCGTCCGTAGGCCGGGTTGGAGAGCAGGATGACGAACGCGGTGGCCGAGCACACGATCAGGGTGTCGAAGTAGACGCCCAGGGACTGCACGAAGCCCTGCTTGGCCGGGTGGGAGACGGCCGCGGTGGCGGCGGCGTTCGGGGCGGAGCCCATGCCGGCCTCGTTGGAGAACATGCCGCGGCGCACGCCCTGCATCACCATCGTCATGCCGACGGCGGCGCCCGCGACCTCGCGCAGGCCGAACGCGTGGCCCACGATCAGCGCGATCATGCCCGGGACCTCGGTGATGTTGACGACCATCACGATCAGGGCCAGGAAGATGTAGAACGTGGCCATCACGGGGACCAGCACGTTGGTCACGGCCGAGAGCCGGCGCACGCCGCCGAAGATCACGAGGCCGGTGAGGGCGGCCAGGCCCAGGCCCACGATCCACGCGGTGGTGGAGGACGCGCCCCAGTTGGCCTGCACGGACTCGGAGATCGAGTTGGACTGCACGGCGTTGAACACGAAGCCGTAGGTCACGGTGATGGCGACGGCGAACACGGCCGCCAGCCACTTCGCGCCCAGGCCGTCGCGGATGTAGTACGCGGGGCCGCCGAAGTAGCCGTCCGAGCCCTTCTGCTTGTACAGCTGGGCCAGCGTGGACTCGACGAACGCGGTGGCGCCGCCGATGATCGCCAGCAGCCACATCCAGAACACGGCGCCCGGGCCGCCGATCACGATCGCGATCGCCACGCCGGCCACGTTGCCGGTGCCCACGCGCGAGGCCGCCGAGATGGTGAAGGCGCGGAACGGGCTCACGCCGTCGTTCTCGAACCCGGTCTGGGACTTGGCCGTCACCGACCGCAGCATCTCCGGGAGCATGCGCACCTGCACGCCCACGGTCCGGATGGTGAACCACACCCCGGCCACGAAGAGCAGCGCCATCACGACGTACCAGTACTTGTCGTTGAGGGCCGTGATGGCCGCTGTGATCTGTTCCACTGTCGCTTCCACAGCCCCACCCTAGAGGCTGGGGCGGAGGACGGGGAATCGGGGGCCGGGGTCAGCCGGCGGCGTCGTCCTCGACGCGGAGCTGGATCAGCTGCCCCATCCGCTCGGGCAGGTCCCCCTCGGGGGTGCCGACGCTGGCATGGCGGGCGGCGGCCCGGGCGAGGTCGTCGGCGAGTTCGTTGCCGTGCACCCCCACGTGGCCCTTGACCCACGTGGTGTCCACCTGGACGTCCGCGGCCTGCGCCAGGTCGACGGCGGCCAGCAGGCGCCGCAGGGTGCGGCGGATGCGCTCGCCCCGGGCGCCGCCGAGGGTGAGCCGCTCGCGGCGGGCGGCGTTGAGCAGGGCCAGCGCGGCGCGCGAGTCCGAGTGGATGGTGACCCGGCCGCCGGGGGTGCCCGCCCACGCGCAGATCACGTGCCCCAGCACGAGCGCCTCGAGTTCCACCTCGAGCGGCATCGTGGCCCCGGCCACGGCCTGCACGGCCCACATGCTCGGCCCGGCGACGGCGGCCGCCCCGCCGATGCGGGAGCCGCGCAGCACGGAGCCGTCCACGTACACGTCCGTCACGTCAGCCTCGTCCGCGAACGTGAGGCTGTGGGTCACCCCGGGCAGGTTGCGGCGCAGGAAGCGGTCCGTGCGGCGGCGGGAGAGGAAGACGCCGGAGGAGCGGCGCAGCGCGTCCTCCTCCTCCTGGGCGGCCTCGATGGCCTCGAGCGGGATCCGGGCCGCGCCCGTCTGGGCGACCGTCTCCGGGTCCACGTCCGGCAGCAGGTAGCTGGAGCGCTGCGTGCCCACGGGGGACTCGTCGAGCCGGTAGGAGACCACGCGCGTGTCCACGGGGGCGAGGACCTCGAGCAGGGAGAGCAGCTCGGCGTCCCGGTCCGAGCGCAGCCGCACGATCACCGGGCGCTCCGGTGGCAGGTCGACGGTGACGGTGGACCAGAAGGCGCTCAGATGCGCCGTGCCGACCATCCCGGTGTAGACGTGGCCGCGGACGTCGTCGCCGAGCTCGCGCAGCTCGAGCTCGCGGGCCACGTAGACGATGCCCCCCGTCGTCGGGTGCAGGTCCAGGCGGAGGGCGGGGCCGTGGTCCACGCCGGGCAGCATGGCCAGCGGGCTGGCCACCACGCGGACGCCGTCCCGGCGGATCCGGGTGCGCGGCGGGGAGGGGCGGGGGACGACGGGGCCGGTGCGCGTGAGGTCGACGCCGTTCCGGTCCCGCGGGGTGCCCCGAGGCCGGCGGGCACGGACCACGCGCAGCGGGCGGTGCTGCTCCTCCGCCTTGGCGCCCGGGCCACGGAAGTCCCAGCCCACGTCGACGAGCGCCGCGGGGTGTGCGGGCTCGACGTCGTGATGCAGCGTCCGGTCCACGACCGTCCGCGGGTGGTTGATCCGTGCTCCCATGGCTTCGCCGGCTGTGTCGAAGGGGACCGCGCCGGAACTGTGAGCCGGGTCCGGCGGGCCATGCTGGTCCTGCGGCGGTCGGGCGGGATCGCCGTGGACGAAGGGGACGACCCGTCCCGACCTGTTCTGCTCTGGGCGACCTTACCGAGCGCACCTGTGAGGAGGCAGGTCTCCTCTCCTCGGCCTCCCGCGCGGCCGCGTCGGACGAGGCGTCAGAGCGGGTCCGTGCGGTGCCGCTGCACGTCCGGGCCGGTCGGCACGCCGAGCGCCTGCGCCTGCGCGCGCTGCTGCCGCAGGGACACGGTGCCCAGCAGCAGCGCCAGGGCCCGCTCCCCGTCCTCCGGGGTGTCCGCCGCCTCGGTGAGCAGACGGTGCAGGCCGAGGCCGCCCAGCCCGAGCGCGAGGGCGGAGAGCACCACGTCCGCCCCGTCCCGGTGCCGCAGCAGGGCGGCCTCCGCGGCCTCGGCGCGGCCCGCCAGGTCCGTGACGCGGCGGGCGCGCACGG
Organism: Micrococcus sp. CS26; assembly: GCF_055522295.1. Lineage (NCBI taxonomy): Bacteria > Bacillati > Actinomycetota > Actinomycetes > Micrococcales > Micrococcaceae > Micrococcus > Micrococcus sp. CS26. Next base: position 165,901 of record NZ_JBVFVY010000002.1, on the reverse strand, counting down.
TCTCCTCCGCCTCGGCGACGATCCGGTCCGCCACCCGCGCCAGCAGCGACTGCTTGTCCGGCACGTGCCAGTACAGCGCGGAGGCCTGCACGCCCAGCACCCCGGCCACGCGCCGCATGGACAGGTCGCCCATGCCGAAGTCCTGCAGGATCCCGACGGCGGCGTCCACCACGTCCTGGGCGGTCAGCCGGGGGCGGGGTGCGGGCGGGGTCATGCCTGAGAGGCTACCGCCGGGCCGTCCTCCTCCGCCGCGATGCGTCCCCCCGCACCGAGGCGCACGGTGCGGTCGGCCATCACGGCGGCCTCCGCGAGATCGTGGGTGACGACGACGCCGGTCGTCCCCGCCGCCCGCAGCACCGCCCGGATGTCCTCGGCCAGGCGCCGGCGCAGGTCCGCGTCGAGCGCGGACAGCGGCTCGTCCAGCAGGAGCACCCGCGGGGCCGGGGCCAGCGACCGGGCGAGCGCCACGCGCTGGGCTTGCCCGCCGGAAAGCCGCTGCACGGGCCGGTCCGTGAGCTCGGTCAGGCCCACCAGGTCCAGCAGCTCGGCCACACGTGCCCGCCGCCGGGCCCGGTCCCAGCCGGCGGACTCGAGGCCGTACGCCACGTTCCGGCCCACGGTCCGGTGCGGGAACAGCTGCCCGTCCTGGAACACCATCCCCACGCCCCGGCGGTGCGTCGGCACCGCCGCCACGTCCCGCCCGTCGAGCTCCACTGTGCCCGCCACCACGTCCTCGAGCCCGGCGATCCCGCGCAGGATGGTGGACTTGCCCGAGCCGGAGGCGCCCACGAGCGCCACGATCTCCCCGGCGGCCACGTCCAGGTCCGTCCCCCGCACGGGGGTGGAGCCGTCCGGGTAGCGGATCGCCACGTCCCGCAGCCGGAGGGAGGCCCCCGTCGTCGTCGGCGTCATCACAGACCTCCCGCCCCGGCCGGGCCCCGGGGGCGCAGCCGCTCGCACACCAGCATGATCCCGGCGCTCAGCACGGCCAGCACCGTGGCCGCCGCGAGCGCCATCCCGTAGTTGTCCGCGCCCGGCCGGCCCAGCAGCCGGGCGATCAGCACCGGCAGGGTGGGCGCGGACGGGCTCGCCAGGAAGCTCGTGGCCCCGAACTCGCCCAGGGACACCGCGAACGCGAAGCCCGCGGCCACGCCCACGCCGCGGGCGAGGAACGGGCCGTCCACCGTGGCCAGCACCCGCCACGGGCCCGCCCCGAGGGTGCGTGCGGCCTCCCGCAGCCGCGGGTCCACCGCCGCGAGCACGGGCACGAGCGCCCGCACCGCGAGCGGCAGCGCCACCACCGCCTGGGCCAGCGGCACGAGCACGCCCGAGGCCGCCAGCTCCGGGAACGTGGCCCGCAGGGACACGACGAAGCCGAAGCCCACGGTCACCGCGGACACCCCGAGCGGCAGGAGCAGGGCGCCGTCGAGGGCCCGCTGGGCCGCCAGCGCCGCGCGTGAGCGGAAGGGCCGGGTCAGCAGCAGGGCCAGCGGCACGGCCACCACGAGCGTCACGAGCGTGGCGTCCACGGCCACCCGCAGGGACTGTTCGAGCGCCTGGGCCGGCGTCGACCCGCCCACGAACCCGCTGCCCGCGCTCGTCGCCAGCAGCCGGTAGTTGCCCAGCCCCCAGCCGTGGCGGGTGTGGAAGGAGCGCACCACGAGCGTCAGGATCGGCGCCACCACGAGCGCCACCACCGCGAGCATCACGGCCACCGGGACCGCGTCCGCGCGCGTGAGCCGGGCCGGCGGCGTCTCCCGCAGGCGCAGCGCCCGCTGGGTGCGCGCCGCCGTCACGCCGGAGACCACGACGGCGGCCAGCACCACCGCGAACTGCAGCACGGAGAACACCGCCGCGGTCCGCAGGTCCAGGTAGACGGAGGTCTGCACCCAGATCTCCGACTCGAGCGTGCCGTAGCCGGGCCGGCCGAGCGTCTGGACGATGCCGAACGCGGACGCGCAGAACAGGAACACCAGCGCCGCGCTCGCGGCGATCGCCGGGGCGAGCTGGGGCAGCGTCACGGTGCGGAACGCCCGCCACGGCGAGGCGCCCAGGGTGCGGGCGGCCTCGGTCTGGCGCGGGTCCAGCGCGTTCCACAGCGCGCCCACCTGGCGCACCACCACGGACACGTTGAAGAAGACCATGGCCAGCACGACGGCGGTGGTCGTCTGGTCCAGCCCGGTGAAGCCGAGCGGTCCGCCGGGGGCGAGCAGGGCGCGGAACGCGACGCCGACCACCACCGTGGGCAGCACGAACGGCACGAGCACGAGGGCGCGGAGCACGGCCCGCCCCGGGATGCGACGCCGGTGCAGCACGAACGCGGTCGGCAGGCCGAGCGCCACCGAGACCACCGTGCCGGCGGCGGCCATGCCGAGCGTCTGGCCGAGGATGCGCCACGTGCGCTCGCGGGCGAGGGTCTCCCCGAAGGCGGTGAGGTCCACGGCGCCGGTGAACGCGTCGGCGTCGCCGCCGATCCCGCGCCAGAGCATGGCCGCCACGGGCCACGCGAAGAAGACGAGCAGGAAGGCGACCGGCAGGACGGCGGCCACCAGCCACCACGGGCCGAGCCCGTCCCCCCGGCCGCGGGCCCGCCGGCGCGGCAGGTCCGTGCCGGGGGCCGCGACCTCGGTGAGCGCGGACATCAGCGCCGGGAGGCCTCGGCCAGGGCGGTCCACTCCTTCAGCAGGTCCTCGCGGCGCTCGTCGATGCGGGCGGGGTCCGGGGTGATGGCGTCCTCGACGAGCGGCGCGTTCTGCGCCCACTCCTCGGGCAGCTGCACCGACTCGTCGATCGGGTACATGTACATCGACTCGGGCAGGGCGGACTGGACCTCCTCGGTGAGCATGAAGTCCACGAACGCCTGCGCGCCCTCGGGGTTCTTCGCGCCCTCGAGCACGCCGGCGTACTCGACCTGCGGGGTGCAGGAGTCCTCGATCACCTCGGTCTCGGGGGCGAACGCGGGGGAGGAGGAGTAGGAGAGCACCACCGGGAACCGACCCTTGCCCTCGCCGCCGGAGAAGTCCGAGTTGTAGGCGTCGGACCAGCTGTCGGCGATCTTGCCCCCGTTCTCCATCAGGCCCCGCCACCAGTCCTGCCAGCCGTCGTCGCCGTACTTCTCCGTGGTGGCCGCGAGCAGCGCCAGGCCGGGGGAGGAGGCCACGGGGGAGGTGGCGACCGTCAGCTTCGCGTACTCGGGGTCGTCGAGCTGGTCGATCGAGGTGGGGGCCTCGACGTCGTGGGCCTCGAACCATGCCGGATCCGTGTTGAAGCACACCTGGCCCTGGTCCACCGGGGTCATGCGGTCCTCCACCATCCGGTCCTGTGCGGAGGCGGGCAGGTCCTGCGGGGTGTATTCGGCGACGACGCCCTCGCGGACGAGGCGGTGCGCCGAGTGGTCCTCCACGCCGTAGACGCCGTCCACGGTGGGCTCGTCCTTGGCCAGCAGGAGCTGGTTCACCACGCTGCCGGCGTCGCCGGGGGCCGTGGTCTTCAGGGTGTAGCCGGACTCCTGCTCGAACTTCTGGACGAGCTCCTGGGGCAGGTTGAACGAGTCGTGCGTCATGATCGTCACCGTCGTCGGCTCGCCGCCGCCGGCGCCGGAGGCGGACGACGACGCCCCGTCGCCGGACGAGCCGGACACCGAACAGCCGGTGAGGGCGAGGGCGGCCACTGAGAGGGCGGCGAGGGCGCGGTGCGGGGTGCGGGACATGGCGGTTCTCCTCTGGGACGGCAGAGGGGCCGGGACGAGGCCGCCACCGGAATCCCGGGACGACGTCGACCGGGAGACTCGACTTCCTTCGCCGGTGCGGACCGGAGCAGGTTCGAGGGTCTGCGGCGGACCGCACTCTCAGCGCCGCGCGGGCGCTCCCCTGTCGATGTGGACTGGTCCCGACCCTACCCCGTCCGGCCCGCGCATAGACTGCCCGCGTGAGCGCCGCACAGCCCGCGGGGGTGACCCCGCCGCCCGCCTCGTCCAGCCCCGCCTCCGACTGGGACATCCGCCGCCCCCACCGCATGTGGCCGCGCATGCTGGTGATCGTCCTGACGCTCGCGGGCCTGGTGCTGGTGGTGCAGTTCTTCCAGGGGATCGCCTCCATCGCGGCGCCTGTGTTCCTGGGGCTGAACCTCGTGATCGTGGCCTACCCCCTGCAGGCCTGGCTCATCCGCCGGGGCCTGCACCCCGTGCTCGGGGCCGCCACCACCGTCCTGCTGGTCGTCGCGGTGATGGCCGTGTTCGGGGGCATGATGGTGTGGTCCGGCCTCGAGCTGGTGGCGGAGCTGCCCAAGTACGCGGACCGCTTCCAGCAGATCGTCCTGGACGTCTCGCACTGGCTCAACGAGCGCGGCGTGACCCCGGACATGGTGTCCCAGCAGCTGGCCTCGATCGACATGAGCGCCGTCACCGGGACGGCCGTCAGCGCCATCACGAAGATCGCCACGAACGTCTACGCGGTCTTCGGCCTGCTCGTCACCGTGATCATGGGCATGTTCTTCTTGGCCATGGACTCGATGGACGTCGAACGCCGCGTCCGCCTGCTCAGCACCGCCCGCCACGAGTTCGGCCACGCCCTGGTCGAGTTCGCCCAGGGCGTGCGCCGCTACTGGGTGGTCACCACGGTGTTCGGCCTGATCGTGGCGGTGCTGGACGTGATTGCCCTCATGCTGATCGGCGTGCCGCTCGCGCTCGTGTGGGGCGTGCTCAGCTTCCTCACCAACTACATCCCGAACATCGGCTTCATCATCGGCCTGCTGCCGCCGGCCGTCCTGGGCCTGGCGGCGGGCGGCTGGTCCGACTTCCTGTGGGTGGTGGTCAGCTACTCGGTGCTGAACTTCGTGCTGCAGTCCGTGATCCAGCCCAAGGTGGCCGGCGACGCGATCGGCGTGATCCCCACCGTCAGCTTCCTCTCCCTGCTCTTCTGGGCCTGGGTCCTCGGCCCGCTCGGCGCCATCCTCGCGCTGCCCTGCACGCTGCTGGCCAAGGCCGTGCTGATCGACGCCGACCCGAACGCCCGCTGGATCAACGCGCTCATCGCCTCGGACCTGAAGGGGATGGAGCGCCGTCAGTCCTCGCTCCTGGAACGGCTGCGCCCGGCGGCCTGGCGCTCGGACGCGCACGGGAAGGACGAGGACCGCGCCCCGACGGACGGCGGGGACGACGACGGCCCCGCGACCGACGAGGTCACGGGCGGGGCTGGAGCAGCACCAGGTCGTTGAGCGCGCCGGCCAGCCGCAGCAGCGGCGGGGCGGGGAACGACAGCTGGGGCAGCCCCGGGTGCAGTGCCGCGCACGCGGCGGCCGCGGCCTCCTCGCCCGCGGCGTCCTCGAACGCCGGCCGCAGCACCGCAGCGCCCAGCGGCAGCGTGTCCAGGAGGGAGCGGGGGCCCCGCTCGGCCGGGTCGTACTCGGCGGGCTGCGCCGCCCCGGTCACCGTGCGCACGCGCAGGGGCCGGCCGGCGGCGTCGTCGGCGCCCTGCAGGAAGCGCAGCGCCGCCGCGGCGTACGGGTGCTCGGGGTGGAACCGGTCGCCGCGCCAGTGCACGGCGGCCTCGCCGTCGCCCTGCAGGCGCACCCACGAGGCCAGGTGACCGGGCCCGCCCCACGGCCCGGTGTCCGGCCGCGGTGCCGGCGGCACCCACAGCACCCGGGTGATCCCCAGCAGGGCGGCGAACTCGGCGGCCACCTGGCCGGGGGTCCACGCGCCGTTGATCCGCCCGTCCAGCACGGGGTCCGCGGCCACCACGGCCGTCCCCTCGCCGTCGGTCACCCAGGCCCCGCGCGGGGCGCACAGCAGGGGCGTGAGCAGCGGCAGTCCCGCCGCCTCCGCCACGGCCGTCGCGGCCACGCCGTCGAGCGGTCCGGTCCCGGTCAGTCCCGCGGCGCTGCGCCAGGCGACGGCGGCCAGGCCCTCGGGGCGGCGGATGAAGCTCGGCCCGGTGCGGCCCAGCAGCGGTGAGCCCACGGGCGCGCGCAGCAGGTCCACCTCCGGGGGCACCAGCCGCGCCGCCCCGGCGTCGCGCGGGTGGGCGAGCACGGTGACCGGCAGCACGGCGGCGAGCGTCTCGGCCAGGCCCACGACGGCGTCCCGCGTCTCGTCCAGCAGCGTCGGCACCGGGTGGCGGTGGGGCAGGACGAGCCAGGCCCGCTCGGGCGGATCCTCGGGTCCGGGCACGGGCACGACGACGTCCCGGCGCTCCCGCGCGTCGGTGGGGACGGGGTCGGCGGCGGCCATGGCGGACGGGCTCCTGGGAAGACGGCGGCGACGCGCGGGCGCGCGGCGAGGGGATGTCCATCGAGCATAGGCGTCTGACAGGAAGCCGCGGCGGTTTGACCTGTGACCCGGCACACGTGCAGAGTGCGGCCATGACCGCGATGTTCTCCGCCCAGGACCACGACGATCTCGACCGGGTCCTCGGCGCGACCGGCGGGATCCCCGACCCCGCCGACCTGCACGCCCTCGCCGACGACGCCGTCGCGCAGGTGCGGCGTTGGCTCGCCGAGTCCCGCGACCATGAGGCCGACTTCGCGGCCCGCCAGCTGGCGGGCGCCCTGAAGGAGCCGGGCGGCCTCGACTTCATCGTGCGCTTCGTGGACCACGTGGTCCGCCCCGAGGACCCCGCGATCGCCGCCCGGGCGCTGCGGGAGCTCGCCGGTCGCGCCCCCGGCTTCCTGCCCCCGGCACTGCGCGCCGTCCTCGGCGTCGGCGGCCGCGCGGCCCCGCTCGTGCCGCGCATCGCCGTCCCCACGGCCCGCCGCGTGCTGCGGCGCATGGTCTCCCACCTGATCGCCGACGCGCGGGACCGGCAGCTCGGCAAGGCCATCGCGGCCCTGCGCGACGAGCACACCCGGCTGAACATCAACCTGCTGGGCGAGGCGATCCTCGGTCAGGGCGAGGCGGACCGCCGACTCGAGGGCATCGCCGCGCTGATCCGCCGCGACGACGTCGACTACGTGTCCGTCAAGGTCTCCGCCGCCACCGCCCCGCACGCGCCCTACGCGTTCGACGAGGCCGTCGCGGACATCACCGAGCGGCTCACCCCGCTGTTCGAGCTCGCCCGGGACCGGGACACCTTCATCAACCTGGACATGGAGGAGTACCGCGACCTCGACCTCACGCTCAACGTGTTCACCGCCCTGCTCGAGCAGCCGGGCCTGCGCGACTACGAGGCCGGCATCGTGCTGCAGGCCTACCTGCCGGACGCGCTCGCGGCCATGGTGCGCCTGCAGGAGTGGGCCGCGCGCCGCGTCGCCGCCGGCGGCGCCCCGGTCAAGGTGCGCGTGGTCAAGGGCGCCAACCTGCCCATGGAGCGGATGCAGGCCTCCCTCACGGGCTGGCCGCTGGCCACGGTGGGCTCGAAGCAGGAGGCGGACACCAACTACAAGCGCGTGCTCAACTACGCGCTCACCCCGGAGCATCTGGCCCACGTGCGCATCGGCGTGGCCGGGCACAACCTCTTCGACGTCGCCCTCGCCCACCGGCTGATCGAGCACCGCGGCCTCGACCCGGCCGCGGTGGAGTTCGAGATGCTGCTCGGCATGGCCACCGGCCAGGCCGCCGCCGTCCGGGCCGACGTCGGCGCCCTGCTGCTCTACACGCCCGTGGTGCGGCCCGAGGAGTTCGACGTGGCGATCTCCTACCTCGTGCGCCGCCTCGAGGAGGGCGCCTCCCCGGAGAACTTCATGTCCGCCGTGTTCGACCTGGACGCGGACGCGGACCTGTTCGCCCGCGAGGAGGAGCGCTTCCGCGCCTCGCTGCGCCACCTGGACGCGGCCGTGCCCCGTCCGAACCGCCTCCAGGACCGGTCCCGCGGGGAGGACGGGCCGACCCCCGCCCCCGTGGACGGCTTCGCCAACACCCCGGACACGGACCCCGCGCTGCCCGGCAACCGGGAGTGGGCCCGCCGGATCCTCGCGGCCGTCCCGGGCTCGGACCTCGGGACGGACACCGTCCGCGCCCACCGCGCCACCACGGCCGACGACGCCCGCGCCGCCATCGCCGCCACCGCCGACCCCGGCGCCCGCTGGGGCGCGCTCACCGGCCACGAGCGCGCCGACGCGCTGGACGCCGTCGGACGGGCCCTGCACGCCGGCCGGGCCCGCCTGCTGGAGGTGGCCGCCGCCGAGACCGGCAAGACCCTGGACCAGGGCGACCCCGAGGTCTCCGAGGCCGTGGACTTCGCGCACTACTACGCGCGCCTGGCCCGCGGCCTGGACGCGGTGGAGGGCGCTCGCGCCGTGCCCGTCCGCCTGACCCTGGTGATCCCGCCGTGGAACTTCCCCGTGGCCATCCCGGTCGGGGGCGTCCTCGCCGCGCTCGGCGCCGGCTCGCCCGTGGTGTTCAAGCCGGCCCCGCAGTCCGAGCGGACGGGCGCGGTCGCGTGGGAGCTGATCGTGGCCGGGCTGCGGGACTCGGGCCTGTTCGACGACGGCGGCCCGCTCGCCGGGCACGACCCCGCGGACCTCGTGCGCCTGGTGACGCTGGCGGACGAGGACGAGGCGGAGGTCGGCGCGGCGCTCGTGACCGACCCGGCCGTCGAGCGGCTCATCCTCACCGGCAGCTGGGACACCGCACGGCTGTTCAAGGGGATGCGCCCCGACCTGCACCTGCTCGCCGAGACCTCCGGCAAGAACGCCGTGATCGTGACCCCGTCCGCGGATCTGGACCTGGCCACGAAGGACGTGGTCCAGTCCGCGTTCGGTCACGCCGGCCAGAAGTGCTCGGCGTCCTCCCTCGTGGTGCTCGTCGGCTCCGTGGGCACCTCCGAGCGCTTCCACCGGCAGCTGCTGGACGCCGCCTCGTCCCTGCACGTGGCGCACCCCGCGGACCCGCGCGCCGAGATGGGCCCCGTGATCGAGGCCCCCGGCGAGAAGCTGCGCCGCGGGCTCACCGAGCTCGGCCCGGGGGAGCGGTGGGCCCTGCGCCCGCGGCAGCTGGACGAGACGGGTCGCCTGTGGAGCCCGGGCATCCGCTCCGGCGTACGCCCCGGCGCCGACGCCCACCTCACCGAGTACTTCGGCCCCGTGCTGGCCGTGATGACGGCCGAGACGCTCGAGGAGGCCATCGGGATCGTGAACGCCGTGGACTACGGCCTCACCTCCGGGCTGCACTCGCTGGACCGGGAGGAGATCGACGTGTGGCTGCGCGGCGTGCGCGCCGGCAACCTCTACGTGAACCGCGGCATCACCGGGGCCATCGTGCGCCGCCAGCCCTTCGGCGGCTGGAAGCGTTCCGTCGTCGGCCCCACCACGAAGGCCGGCGGGCCGCACTACCTGCACGGCCTCGTGGACTGGGAGGACGCGCCCACGTGGGCCGGGGGAGAGGGGCGGCCCGGGTCCGAGGCCGACGGTGCGGGCGCGTCCTGGCTCGAGACCGCCCGCGCCCTCGACACCCAGGCGTGGACCACCGTGTTCGGGGTGGCCACGGACGTCTCCGCGCTCGAGGCCGAGCGGAACGTGCTGCGTCACGTGCCCACCCCGGTCCTCGTGCGCCGGCACTCGGGGCCCGCCGACCACCTGCTGCGCATCGTCTCCGCCGGCCTGCGCGCCGGGGCGCCCATGACCGTGAGCCTGCGCCCGACCCCCACCGCGGAGGGGCCCGATGCGGACGGACTCTCGGCCGAGGCCGTGCGCGGTCGGGTGGAGGAGCTGGTCCGGTCCGCCCGCACGGAGGGTGCCGGCACGGCCGCGCCGGTGGACGTCGTCGTCGAGGATGACGCCGCGTTCCACGACCGCGCCCGGCGGCTGGCCCTGGTCCCGCCCGCAGCGGAGGGCGGCGGCGACGCACGGATCCGGCTCGTCGCCGACTGGACCGGCGACCGGGAGGCGGCCGAGGCGGCGCGGAGCGCGCTCCACGCGGCGCTCGGCGACACCCCCGACGTGGCGGTCTACGCTGGCCCCGTGGTGAGCGCCGGCGAGGTGGAGCTGCTGCCGTTCCTGCACGAACAGGCCGTGTCCGTGACCGCCCACCGGTTCGGCACGCCGGACCATCTGACCGAGGGGGTCCTGTGACCCCGAGGAGGAACATCCGATGCATCTGATCCCCCGCACGATCTGGGTCGTCGCCCGCGCCCGCCGCCGCCCGCGCGCCGGACTCTGGGAGCCGACGACGCTGCCGATGCGCGCCCTGCCCACGGACGTGGACATGGCCCTGCACGTCAACAACGGCCAGTACTTCGGGCTGTTCGACCTCGGCCGCTTCGACGCGATGGTCCGCACCGGCCTGTGGGACGAGATCCGCCGTCGCGGCTGGACGCCCGTGGTGCAGGCCGAGCAGATTGCGTTCCGCCGCTCGGTGACCCTGGGGCAGCGGTTCGACGTGGAGACGCGGATGATCGGCCTGGATGAGCGCGCGGTGTGGTTCGAGCAGCGCGTGGTGGTCGACGGCGACGTCGCGGTGCGCGCGTACATCTGCACGCGCCTGCGCAAGAAGGACGGCCGCCCCGTGGAGAACGACGAGGTCCGGGCGATCGCGGCGGCGGCCGGCCACGACCTCGCGGGGGAGCCGACGCTGCCGGAGTGGCTGCACGAGTGGCGGCGCAGCGTGGCCCTGCCGTCGGCCCGGACGCCCCTGCCCCACACGTGGGACCTCGACACAGTGCGGCGAGGATGAACGTTCGAGTGATATAGGGCACGATGGTCGGGTGAACAACAGACTCCTGATCGTCGCGACCCTCTCGCTGGCCGCGCTCGTCGTCGTGCTGGTGGCCGCCATCGGCGGCGGCGCGTGGTGGGTGCTGGCGGTGCTCCTGGTGGCGCTGCTCGTGCTCGCCGTGTGGGACATGACCCAGAAGCGGCACGCGATCCTCCGCAACTACCCCGTGCTCGGCCACATGCGGTACCTGCTGGAGTCGATCCGCCCCGAGATCCAGCAGTACTTCATCGAGCGCAACTTCGACGGCAAGCCGTTCGACCGGGACACCCGCTCGATCGTCTACGCCCGTGCGAAGGGACTGGACAGCCACAAGGCGTTCGGCACCGAGCGGGACACCTCGGAGATCGGCTACGAGTTCCTGTTGCACTCCACCGCCCCGGTCAACCCGCCGGAGGAGCCCCCCACGGTGCGGATCGGCGGCCCGGACTGCCGCCAGCCCGTGGACATCTCGCTGATGAACATCTCGTCCATGTCCTTCGGCTCCCTCTCCGCCAACGCCGTGGTCGCCATGAACAAGGGCGCCGGCCTGGGGGGGTTCATCCACGAGACCGGCGAGGGCGGCCTCACCAAGTACCACCGCGGCAACGGCGCGGACCTGTTCTGGGAGATCGGCTCCGGCTACTTCGGCTGCCGCAACGAGGACGGCACCTTCAGCCCGGAGAAGTTCGCCGAGAAGGCGGTGCTGCCCGAGGTCAAGGGCATCACCATCAAGATCTCCCAGGGCGCGAAGCCTGGCCTGGGCGGCATGCTGCCCAAGGAGAAGATCTCCCCCGAGATCGCCGAGGCCCGCGAGATCCCGATGGACAAGGACTGCCTGTCCCCGGCGTCCCACTCCGCGTTCCGCACCCCGCGCGAGATGGTCAAGTTCATCGAGCAGCTCCGTGAGCTCTCGGACGGCAAGCCGATCGGCATCAAGTTCTGCGTGGGCTCCCGCGTGGACGTGCTGGCCATGACCAAGGCCATCTGGGAGGAGCGGATCGCCCCCGACTTCATCATCGTGGACGGCTCCGAGGGCGGCACCGGCGCCGCCCCGCTCGAGTACTCGGACCGCGTGGGCACCCCGCTGACCGAGGGCCTCATGCTCGTGCACAACGCGCTCGTGGGCACCGGCCTGCGCCACATGATCAAGCTCGGCGCGGCCGGCAAGGTCGCCACCGGTTCGGACATCGTCAGGCGTCTGATCCAGGGCGCGGACTTCACCATGTCCGCCCGCGCGATGATGATGGCCACCGGGTGCATCCAGGCGCAGAAGTGCCACACGAACGAGTGCCCCGTGGGGGTGGCCACGCAGGACCCGCGTCTGATGCGCGCCCTCGACGTGGAGGACAAGGGCAACCGCGTCTTCAACTACCACCGCCTGACCGTGCGCGAGGCCGTGCAGATCATGGCGTCCATGGGTCTGACGCATCCGTCCCAGCTGAACACCCGCATGCTGCGCCGACGCGTGGACCACCTGAGCACCCGCTCGTACGCGTCCATCTACCACTGGCTGCGCACGGACGAGCTGCTCAACGACCCGCCTGCCGGCTGGGCCATGGACTGGGAGGAGGCGGACGCGGACCACTTCGGCGAGCACGCCCGCGTGGACTACCTCACCGAGCGCGACCCCGAGTGGCGCTCCGAGCTGCTGATCCCGGGCCGCGAGGCGGCCGGCGCCCCCGTGCAGGGCTCCCCCATCTCCGGGACGGGCTCCACGCTGGTCGACGCCCGGCGGACCGAGTCCGTGCCGCTGACGACGTCGCCGATGCCGCGCGTCAGCTCCCTGGGTGAGGGCGAGTCGCTGTCCCCGCACGGCGGCCGTCGTCGGGCCCCGCAGGACCCGGCACCCGCCGCCACCGCCGGCGAGACGCCCACCGACGAGAACGAGGGCCTGCCGGCGGAGGCCGGCGAGCGGCCCGAGCGCCAGGACGGCGAGGAGGTCACCCAGCGGGGGACCACCGGCCGCGTGGAGGGCGAGCACCGCGGCGAGGGCCGCGTCGGCTGACCCGTCCCCGCAGTCACCCCCGCTTTCGAGGCGGGAAATCCACCTCACACGACGCCCCCGGGCGCCCATGAGAGAGATTTCCCGCCTCGTCGCGTGAGGGGTCGTAGCCTGGGGCCGTGACCCTGCCCGCCCCCGCCGCTCGCCGCCCCTCCGCGGCCCTGCTGTGGGTGCTGCTGGCGGCCATGGGCGCCGGGCCCCTGTTCAACTACGGCGTCTCCGCCTCCTCCACGGTCGTGATGGAGCGGCTCGACGTCACCTCGGGCCAGCTCGGCACCGTGATGACGGTCGTGTTCGCCGCGGCCGCCGTCACCTCCCTCGGCCTCGGCCGGGCCGCCGACCGCCTGTCCGCCCGCGCACAGCTGAGCATCATCTTCGGCGGCACCGCCGCGGCGCTCGTGCTCGGCGCCGTCGCCCCGTCCCTGCCCGTGCTGTACGCGGCGGCCGCCGTCGCGGGCGTCACGCAGGCCATCTCCAACCCCACCACGAACCGGATCATCCGGACCGTGGTGCCGCCGGAGAGGCGCATCGGGTGGGTCGGGGTGAAGCAGTCCGGCGTGCAGGCGGCCCAGCTGGTCGGCGGCCTGTTCTTCCCGGCCGCGTCCCTCGCCCTCGGCTGGACGGGCGCCGCGCTGGGGGCCGCGGTGCTCATCGGGGCGCTCTGGGTGCTCGCGCTGGTCGCCGCCCCGCCGCTGCCCGGGGCGCCGCCGCCGGCCACCGGCCCCGTCGGCGGGCGACGACGGCGGGACACCTCGCCCCTGCCGGCCACGGTCTGGTTCTTCGCGGCGATCGCGTTCCTCACCGGCCTGGGCATGCAGGCCACGAACACCTACCTGCCGCTGTTCGCCGTCGAGACGCTGGGGATGACGCTCGTGGCCGGCGGCGCCGCGGCGGCCGTGTCCGGGGTGATCGGGGTGCTCTCCCGGATCGGGTGGAGTCGGCGGATGAGCTCCGGAGACCGGCCCACCACCCTGCTGGCCGTGATCTGCCTGGGTGCCGTGGCCGGCGTCGTGGTGTTCCTCGCCGCGGACCTGCTGGACCTGCCGGCCCTGTTGTGGGTGGGCGCCGCGGTGCACGGCTTGACGGTGCTGGGCGCCAACGTGGTGGCCAACGCGGGCCTGCTGAGCGAGGTGCCGGCCGAGCGGCTCGGCCGTGCGACCGGGGCGAACTCGATGGGCATGTACGCCGGCTTCGCCCTAGGCCCACTGCTGATGGGCGTGCTGCGCGACGTCACGGGCGACTACCGGGCCGGCTTCGCGGTCGTCGCGCTCGGGTATCTGCTGGCCCTGGGCGTGGTGCTGCTGTTGCGTCGCCACGTGGGTCGGCGGGGCGCGGCCTGACGCGCAGGGCCAGGACGAGGCCCACCCCGGAGGACCGCGCCTCAGCGACATCACCGCAGTGCTGCCCCGCGGCGATGTCGCAGCGCCGCGGTCGAACGGGCGTACGGCGGAGTGCGGCGCAGTGCGCGGCGGGGCGTGGACGCCTGACACACGACGACGCCCCCGGTCCGTGCGGACCGGGGGCGTCGTCAGACGTGCGTCAGGCGAAGATCAGAGCTTCGTCACGTTGGCGGCCTGGAGGCCCTTGGGGCCGTCCTGGGTCTCGAACTCGACGCGGTCGTTCTCCTGGAGCTCCTTGAAGCCGTTGCCCTGGATGGCGGAGAAGTGCACGAACACGTCCGCGGAGTTGTCCTCGGGGGCGATGAAGCCGTAGCCCTTCTCAGCGTTGAACCACTTGACAGTACCGACAGCCATGATGGTGTCCTTTCGATGTGCCCCCGCGGTGCGGTGGCGGTGTTGGACCGCGGCCCGGATGTGGGACGCGGGTGAAGCGGCGAGACTGAACCGCTTGCCCAACACTCATCGACGCCGGCGATGCCGGGCTGACGAGCAGTGAAGATGGCGGGATACAGCTTGATCAACTTCAGGCTCCATCATTGCACGGATCACGCCGACCGGGAACCAGGGGCCCGATTGTTCACCTGGAGTTCGCTCAGAGCGCGCGCAGGCCGTGGAAGAGGTTGCGGTGCAGGGCGGCCGGGGGAGCGGCGTCCGTGTGATCCGCGAAGGCCGTCACCTCCAGCAGCACCACCGTGTGGTCGCCCGCCGGGACCTCGGCGTGCACCCGCGTCTCGAGCCAGAGCGAGGAGCCCCCGATCAGCAGGGCGTCATGCGGGCTGCGGTGCACGTCCAGACCGGCGAAGCGGTCGCCCTCGCGGGAGGCCAGCTGACGGCACAGCGGCGTCTGGTCCGCCGCGAGCAGGGAGACGCCGATCGCCCCGGCCCGGCGCAGGCGCGGCCAGGTGCGGGAGCTGTTCTGTGCGGAGAAGGACACGAGGGCCGGCTCCCAGGAGATGCCCACGCCGAAGGACGAGGACACCATCACCTCGGGGACGTCGTCGGCGAGGCCCGCCAGCGCGACGACCCCAGTGGGGAATGCCGAGAGGCCGGAGCGGAGGTTGCCGAGGGACAGGTCGGTGTCCCACGCGGCGGTGTGGGGTTCGTGGGTCAGGGTCATGGCGCGCGTCCTCTTCCGATGACTGACGCGGCTCCGCAGACGGCGGGAACGCGGATCGCCCGGATCCGCGGAGGCGCGGTACTTGCCCGTCGGGGTGTCCGAGGGGCCGAATCATCACCTGGAGCACCCCACTACTGCGTGAGAGGGTTGCCGTCCCGCCGGCCAGGGCCGTGAATGACGGGAACTCGTGATTCTGGGGATCAGCCTACGGAGGGGTCCGTGGGGTGGTCAAAGCGCGGCGGTCGCGCGGCGTCATCCGAGCTGCCCGATGTGATGCTTGACACACCGCGCATCGCCAGCCAGGATCAAGCCACTCGAGAGGGGGGCTCGAGACCGCAGCCCGCGGCCCCGCAATCGGTTCTCTGAGAGGGATCGGATCATGCGGATGGACATCGAGAAGAAGCGTGCGGCATTGTCGGCCGCCGTGGTCGTCGCGGCTCTCCTCGGTCTCGCCATCTCGGGATGCTCCGCTTCCCCGGGCAGCGTCTCCTCCACCGCGAAGGCATCCACCGCTGCGGCGTCCTCCGTCACCGTGACGTCAGCGGCCCCCTCGGCAACCCGGTCGGCCTCCGCCACCGGTTCGTCCGCGTCGTCACCCGCCGGTGAAGAAGCACTCCCCGCCGCGCTGTTCGAGGAGGACGGGATGACGTTGGTCGAGTACACGCGCCGGCATCCGGATGCGGGCCATCTCGACCCGGAGAAGGAGTCCGTCCTGGAGGAGGCGGTCGGGACGGGCACACAGCAGATCACCGTGGACGCTCAACAGGGTGCAGTCCTTCGGGTCATCGTGCTGTGTCCTTCGGATGCCACCGGTGAGACGGAGATCCTGACCTCACGGGGTGGCGGGGGAACGAAGACCTGGATGGCCGGATCGGAGGCGCTGTGCGGCGGCTGGTCGGCGGCGACTCCCCCCGTGGATGAGGCGGGGCCGATGACGTTCACCGTCACGGTGGACAACGACAAGCCGTTCCGGATGGTGCTGACCGCACCCTCCGCATGAGGCCGCCATCACGACGGCGGATGACGGCGCGGGGAGGACTGAGACGCTCAGCGTCGGTCGCGGCCGCGCAGCGCGTCCAGCTGCCGGCGGTCCCGTTTGGTGGGCCGGCCCGCGCCCCGCTCGCGGTACGGCACCGCGAGCAGCTCACGCGGCACGGGCGGCGGGGAGTGGTCCACGTACTGCTGCCGGGCCACGGGGGCGCCCACCCGCTTGGCGATCAGCCCCGTGACCTCCAGGATCCGCTCGCGTCCGTCCTGGCGCACCCGCACCCGGTTCCCGACGACGACGGGCGTCGCCGCCTTCACGGGCTCGCCGTCGATGCGCACGTGGCCTGCGCGCACGGCCGCCGTGGCCGCCGACCTGGTCTTGTACAGCCGCACGGCCCACAGCCACGCGTCGATGCGGACGCCGCTCACGCCCGCCCCCTCACGCAAAGCGGGCGCGGATCGCGGCGCCGTGCGCGGGCAGGCGCTCGTCCTCGGCCAGCACGCCGATCCCGTCCGCGACCTCCTTGAGCCCGGTCTCCGTGTAGCGGATGCGCTGCTGCAGGCGCAGGAACGTCACCGTGTTCAGACCTGAGGAGTGCCGGGCCGTCCCGGAGGTGGGGAGCACATGGTTGGACCCGGCCGAGTAGTCGCCCAGCGGCACGGGGGCGTACGGGCCCACGAACACGGCGCCAGCGTTGCGGATGCGCCCCACGAGGGCCTCGGGGTCGCGCGTCTGGATCTCGAGGTGCTCGGTGGCGTAGCGGTCGGAGACCTCCACGGCCTGGTCCATGTCCCGCACCAGCAGCACGCCGGACTGGGGGCCGGTGAGGGCCTCGCGGATCTGATCCTCGTGGAACGCCCCGGGCACCTGCGCCTCGATCGCCGCCAGCACGTCCCGGAGCAGGTCCTCGGAGTCCGTGATGAGCACGGAGGCGGCCAGCGGGTCGTGCTCGGACTGGCTGATCAGGTCCGCGGCCACCCAGTCGGCGCGGGCGGTGCCGTCCGCGATCACGGCGATCTCGCTCGGCCCGGCCTCGGCGTCCACGCCGATCACGCCCTGCAGGGCGCGCTTCGCGGCGGCCACGTACACGTTGCCGGGCCCCGTCACCAGGTCGACGGGCGCGCAGAGCCACCCGCCGTCGTCGTCCTGGACGCCGTGCGCCAGCATGGCCACGGCCTGGGCGCCGCCGGCCGCGTAGACCTCGTCCACGCCCAGCAGCGCGCACGCGGCGAGCACGGTGGGGTGGGGCAGGCCGCCGTGGTCCCGCTGCGGGGGCGAGGTCACCGCGAGGCTCCCCACGCCGGCGGCCTGCGCGGGCACCACGTTCATCACCACCGAGGAGGGGTACACGGCGCGGCCGCCGGGCACGTACAGGCCCACGCGGCCCACGGGGATCCAGTGGTTCTCCACGACGGCGCCCTCGCCGAGCTCGACCGTGGAGTCCTGGGGGTGCTGGGCGTCGTGCACGAGCCGGGCCCGGCGGATCGACTCCTCCAGGGCGGCGCGCACCCGCGGGTCGAGCCCGGCCAGGGCGGCCTCGAGCGCCTCCGCGGGCACGCGCAGGGCCGGCGGGCGGACGCCGTCGAACCGCTCAGCCAGCTCCAGCAGGGTCTGCTCGCCGCCGTGGCGGACCTGCTCGAGGATCGGGGCGACCACCGGCACCACGGAGGACACGTCCACGTTCGCCCGCGGGATGATGCGGGACAGGTCCGCGGTGGCGGTGTCGAGCGGGCGCAGGTCGGTGACGGAGAGCACGGATTCCTCCAGAGGGGCGGTGGCGGGCCGGCGGGACGGGGCACGACGACGGCCGGGCCCGGACCGCGCGGACGGTCAGGCTCCATTGTGCTCTTCTCCGGGGTGCGTCCGGGGGCGGGTGTCAGACTGTCGTCATGGTCCTCCCCGTCCTGCCCGCCCTCGCGACCCCGCCCCTGCTGACCGCCCTGGACCGCCTCCTGGCGGGCGAGACCGTGCCGTCCGGGGTGGAGGGGGACATCCAGGACGGGGCGGCCGCCACCACCCGGGCCTTCGGCGTGGAATGGGGGACGCTGCTGACCGTGCTGATGGCGTTCGCGATCGGCGCGGCGGTCGTGTACCTGGCCCTGCAGGTGGCGCGCGTCGTGCTCGTGCGCCGCCCCGCGTTCCAGCACGGCGCCGCCCGGCTGAGCCTGCCGGCCGCCGTCGCCGCCGGCCTGCTGGCCTCCCGGATCTGGCTCGGGGTCATGGCCGAGGAGCAGACCTGGTACCGGCCGGCGTCGTTCCTCTTGCTCATCGCCGTGGCCGCGGCGGGCGCGTGGGCCGCGTGGCGCCTGGTCGGCGTGATCGAGAAGGGGATCCTCGGCCGCTACCAGGAGACCAGCGTCGAGCACCGCCGCGAGCGACGCATCCGGACGCAGACCATCCTGATCCGGCGCATCCTCAACGCGGTGATCGTGGTGGTGGCCGTCGCCGTGGTCCTGCTGGGGGTGCCCGAGGTGCGCTCGCTCGGGGCCGGCCTGCTCGCCTCCGCCGGTGTGATCTCGGTGATCGCCGGCCTGGCCGTGCAGTCCACGCTGACCAACGTGTTCGCCGGCTTCCAGCTCGCCTTCACGGACGCGATCCGGGTGGGCGACGTGGTGGACATGGAGGGCGTGTTCGGCACCGTCGAGGAGATCACCCTGTCCAACGTGGTGCTCAAGCTCTGGGACGGCCGCCGCATGGTCTACCCGTCCTCGCACTTCACCACCCAGCCGTTCGAGAACTGGACGCGGGTGGGCGCCGAGGTCTCCGGCGTCGTGGAGCTGGACGTGGACTGGCGCGTGCCCATGGATGCGCTGCGCGCACGACTCACCCAGCTGCTCGAGTCCACGGACCTGTGGGACGGGCGCGAGCACGCGCTGCAGGTGACCGACGCGACCGGCGGCGTCGTGCGCATCCGCGCCGTGGTCTCCGCCCGCAACTCCGGCGACCTCTGGGACCTGCGCTGCCTCGTGCGCGAGGACCTCGTGGCCTTCCTGCGCCACGAGCACCCCGAGGGCATCGTGGTGCAGCGCATGGTGGACCGGCACCCCGCCCACGACGACGCGGCGCCCGCCTCCGAGGGCTCCGACGCGGCGGCCCGCGGTGGCGACCGGACGGGCGAGCCGGGCCCGGACGGCTCCGGGGTGGCGGCCCGCGAGCCGCGCCCGCGCACCGCGCCGCTGCCGCGCGTCGACGGCGCCGATCCGCGCCCGGACACCCTCACCACACCGCTGACCCGCGTGGGCGACCACTCCGGCCTGTACACCGGCTCGATGACGGCGGTGCAGCGCAACCGCGAACTCGCCGGCCCGGGCGAGGAGGCGTTCGCCGAGCGGCGCGCGCAGCAGGCCAAGCAGGCGGCGGAGGCCGCGGCGGCGGACGAGGCCGGGCGGCGCAGCGGCACCGGCTCCCAGGCGGCCGGCCCCCTCGACGACGCCGTCACGCGCCGCCGTCAGGACGACGAGGACTGAGGCCCGGCGGGAGCGCTCAGCGCTCGAGCGTCGGGTCCCCGGGATCGACGGGCGTGAGCCGACGCCGCTCGGCCATCGGCTCGGACGCGGGCAGGCCGTGGGTGGCCGGGTCCGTCTCGGCGACGTGGCTCACGGCCTCGGGCGTGTGGTCCCCGTACTGCCGGTACTCCTTCACGCACAGCACGGGCTGATCGATCTCCTGCAGCAGCTCGTCCGAGACCGATCCCATGACGAACCGGCCGAAGCCGCCGCGGCGGCGCACGCCGATGACCACGATGGACGGGTCCAGCTCCGCGGCCACGTCCTTCATCTCCTCCACCGTGGACCGGCCGCGTGCGTACTGGCGGAACTCGGCCGTCACGCCGGAGGCGTCCAACCGGGCCTGCACGCCGCGCTGCTGCTCCTCCGTGACGAGGGACTTGGTGCGGTGCTCGCCGCCGGGGCCCGCATTGACCACCACCACGTGCTCGCCGGTGGAGCGGGCGATGTCCAGGGCGGTGTCCAGAGCGGCGTCCGCGGACTTCGAGGGGGCGTAGCCGACGAGGATGGTCATGGGGTGCCTCCGCGGGGTCGAGGGGACGGATCTGAGGTCAGCGTAGTGCGGGCCGGGCCCGCGGCGGAGGGGCTCAGCCCTCGCGCAGGTGGCGCAGGTGCGCGGCCACCGTCTGGACGGCCACGCGGGCCACGGTGCCGGTGAGGCCGGGGTAGATGCGCGGGGCCAGGTCCTCGGGCGTGATCGTCGCCGCCTCGGTCTCGGGCAACGCGGCCAGGGCGGCGCGGATCTGCTCCAGGCGGCCCTCGCGGTGGTGCCGGTAGTCGCGGGCGACGACGTCCAGCGGCTCCGGCACGGGCCCGTGCGCGGGCAGCACCGTGAGCGGGCCCGCCGCCTCGAGGCGGCGCAGGCTGGCCAGATAGTCGGTGAGGGTGCCGTCCGGGTGGTCGAGCATGGTGGTGCCCGAGCCGAGGATGGTGTCGCCCGTGATGACCGCGCCGTGCGCGCCCGCGTCCGGGACGGCGAACGAGTAGGAGTCCGAGGTGTGGCCCGGGGTGTGCCAGGCCAGCACCGGGGTGCCGGCGACGTCGATCCGCTCGTCCGGCGTCAGGACGGCCGCCCCGCCGCGGCACCAGTCCGGGTCCGCGGCGCGCACGGGCGCGCCCGTGGCCGAGTGGAACGCGTCCACCCCGCCGGTGTGGTCGGCGTGCCGGTGCGTCACCAGGATGAGCGCGATCCGGCGCCCCTCGGCCGCCGCACGCACGCGCTCGAGGTGGGCGGCGACGTCGTCCTCCGGGCCCGGGTCCACCACGACGGCCGCGTCCGAGTCCGGTGCGGCGACCACGTACGTGTTGGTGCCGGCGAGGGTCATCGGGGAGGGGTTCTGGGCGGTCACGCAGCGCACCAGCGGGGCGGGCGTGGGGCCGGGCGTGGCGGTGGTCGTCGTCATAGGCTCGAGTGTATGGAGAACCAGCAGACCGGCCAGGCCGCGGACCGCGGCACCATCGACACGCGCGAGGGGTTCACGGGCAACTACGTGCAGTCCGGGGCGGAGTTCACGCGGGACACGAACTACATCGCGGACCGGATCGTGGCGGATCCGGAGGCCGTGCGGGCCCTGCCCGTGGCCGAGCCGTCCACGGTCGGCCGCGTGGGCGGCGGGCTCACCGAGGGGGCCGAGGCGTGGCCCGTCGAGGCGGGCCGCTACCGGCTCGTGGCGGCGCGGGCGTGCCCGTGGGCGAACCGGACGATCATCGTGCGGCGCCTGCTCGGCCTGGAGGACGCGATCTCGCTGGGCACCCCGGGGCCGACCCACGACGAGCGGTCCTGGACCTTCGACCTCGACGAGGGCGGGAAGGACCCTGTGCTCGGCACCGAGCGGATCCAGGAGAACTACTTCACGCGGTTCCCCGACTATCCGCGGGGCATCACGGTGCCGGCGATCGTGGACGTGCCGACGGGCGGCGTCGTGACCAACGACTACCCGCAGATCACCCTCGACCTCTCGACGGAGTGGACCGCGTTCCACCGCGACGGCGCCCCGCAGCTGATCCCCGACGCCGGGCCGGAGCGGGACGAGATGTTCGAGGTGATCGAGCGCGTGTTCACCGAGGTGAACAACGGCGTGTACCGGTGCGGCTTCGCGGGCTCGCAGGAGGCGTACGACGCCGCGTACGAGCGGCTGTGGACCGCGATGGACTGGCTCGAGGAGCGCCTGACGACGCGCCGCTTCCTGATGGGGGAGCGGATCACCGAGGCCGACGTGCGGCTGTTCACCACGCTGGTGCGGTTCGACCCCGTGTACCACGGGCACTTCAAGTGCAACCGGAACAAGCTGACCGAGATGCCGGCGCTGTGGGGCTACGCGCGCGACCTGTTCCAGACCCCGGGCTTCGGCGACACGATCGACTTCGTGCAGATCAAGGAGCACTACTACGTGGTGCACGAGGACATCAACCCGACGGGCATCGTGCCCGCGGGCCCGGAGCTGGCGAGCTGGCTGAGCGAGCACGGGCGTGAGGCGTTCGGCGGGGACCCGTGGGGTGGCGGCACCGCGCCCGGGCCCGTGCGCGAGGGCGAGCGCGTGGACCCGGAGCACACGCCGCTGCGGTGAGGCCGCTCGGCCCGGTCCGCAACGCGGGTTGAGTTGTCGCGGGTCCCGGGCTGGGACACCCGCGACAACTCAACCCGCGTTGGCATGCGGTGCGGGTGGGCGCCAGGGAGGCGCGCCGGGGATTGTTGAACAATCATCCTTCATGCCTCAAGATTGTGTGACCGGCACCTCAGCCGGGCCCGATCCGAGAGGACTGCACCGTGTCTCACGCGCCGCAGATCGACCTGAACTCCGACGTCGGCGAGTCCTTCGGCTCGTGGACGATGGGGGACGACGCCGCCATCATGCCCTCCGTCTCCTCCGCCAACGTCGCGTGCGGCTTCCACGCG
Source organism: Micrococcus sp. CS26 (assembly GCF_055522295.1). Taxonomy (NCBI): domain Bacteria; kingdom Bacillati; phylum Actinomycetota; class Actinomycetes; order Micrococcales; family Micrococcaceae; genus Micrococcus; species Micrococcus sp. CS26. Next base: position 143,365 of record NZ_JBVFVY010000002.1, on the reverse strand, counting down.
GGCGATCCCTCGGGGATCGCCCAGACCTGCCGTGACGCGGTCGCCGCCGGCGTCACGATCGGCGCGCACGTGGGCTACCGCGACCTCGCCGGATTCGGCCGCCGCTTCCTGGACTGCACGCCCACCGAGCTGGCCGATGACGTCCTCTACCAGATCGGCGCCCTCGACGCGCTCGCCCGCGCGGCCGGCGGCCGGGTCCGCTACGTGAAGCCGCACGGCGCCCTCTACAACACGATCGTCCGTCACGAGGCGCACGCCCAGGCCGTCGTCGACGGCGTCAAGGCGTTCGGCTCCGACCTCCCGCTGCTGCTCCTGCCCGGCTCCGTCGCCCTGGACAAGGCGGCCGCTGCGGGGCTGCGCGGCGTCGCCGAGGCCTTCGCGGACCGCGGCTACAACCCGGACGGCACGCTCGTCTCCCGCCGCGAGCCCGGTGCGGTCCTCCACGACGAGGACGACGTCGCCACCCGCATGGTGCGCCTGGCCACCGAGGGCGTCGTCGCGGCGGTGGACGGCACGGACGTGCGCGTCGACGCCGAGAGCATCTGCCTGCACGGCGACACACCCGGCGCCGTGGCCATGGCCGCGGCCGTGCGCCGCGCGCTCGAGGGCGCGGGCGTGGCCATCAAGGCCTTCGCATGAGCGCCCCACATCACCCCGCCGCCGAGCCGCCGGCCCGCCCGATCCGCTGGGTCGGCACCCAGGGCTTCCTCGTCGAGTGCGCCTCGCTCGAGGACGTCATGGCCGTCCACGCCCACCTCACGGCCCACCCGGAGCGCGGCCAGCGCCAGGTCATGGCCGCCGCCGCGACCGTCCTGGTGACCTTCACCTCGCAGGCCGCCGCCGAGCACGCCGCACCGCGGGTCAGCACTCTCACCCCCGACGCCGGTGAGCTGACGGGGGGCCGCGTCGTCGAGATCCCCGTGGTCTACGACGGTGAGGACCTCGCCGAGGTCGGCCGGCTCACCGGGCTCGGCGTCGACGGCGTCATCCGGGCCCATAGCGAGGCCGACTGGTTCGCCGCGTTCGGCGGCTTCGCGCCGGGGTTCATGTACTGCGCCTCCGAGGCGGCCCCGTTCGAGGCGCCCCGCCGCAGCTCGCCCCGCACGGCCGTCCCCGCGGGCGCCGTCGCCGTCGCCGGGGCCTTCTCTGCCGTCTACCCGCGCACCTCGCCCGGCGGCTGGCAGCTGCTGGGGCACACCACCGCGGCCCTGTGGGACCTCGGCCGCGAGCAGCCCGCCCTGCTGCAGCCCGGCGACCGTGTCCGCTACGTCCCCGTGCGCCCGACGGCGTCCGTCACCTCCGGCACGGACGCGGCGGTCGACGCCACCCCGCCCGCCGACGCCGCGGCCGGCCTCCCGTCCGTGGCCGGCCGCCGCGGCGTCACCGTCGTGGACCCGGGGCTCCTGACCCTGGTCCAGGACCTGGGCCGCCCGGGCCTGGGCGACCTCGGCGTCGTCGTGTCCGGCGCGGCCGATCGGGACGCGGCGCGCCAGGCGAACCGGCTCGTGGGCAACCGCTCACGCGAGGCGGTGCTGGAGACCGCCCTGGGCGGCCTCACCCTCACCGCGCACGGCCACCAGGTGATGGCCCTGGCCGGCGCCGAGGCCGGCGGGACGATCACCGCGGCCGACGGCGCCACGCGCCGGGTGCCCGCCCGCACGCCGTTCGTCGTGCTGGACGGCCAGACGCTGACGGTGGACGAGCCGGTCGGCGGCCTGCGCGTGTACGTGGGCCTCCGGGGCGGGATCGACGTGCCGCCCGTGCTCGGCAGCCGCTCGACCGACACCCTGTCCGGGCTCGGCCCCGCCCCGCTGACGGCGGGGGACCGCCTCGCCCGCCGCGTCGGCCCGGATGCGAGGGGCGCCGCCGGCGCCTCCGCCGCGAGCCCGACCGCCGCCGGCGCCCCCGCCTCGGCGGAGGCCGGCGTCGCGACGGTGGGGGACCCGGAGACCTCGCTGCGCCCCATGCCCGCGCCCGGCCAGGTGGCCGTGCTGCGCGTGGTCCCCGGCCCCCGCGACGACTGGTTCGGCGAGGCGGGCCTGGAGCGCCTGTTCACGCAGGACTGGGACGTGAGCCAGCAGACCGACCGGATCGGCGTGCGCCTCACGGCCCCCGACGACGGCGCGCCGCTCGAGCGCGTGCGGGAGGGCGAGCTGAAGTCCGAGGGCGCCGTGCGCGGCGCGCTGCAGGTGCCGCCCTCGGGTGAGCCCGTCCTGTTCCTCTCCGACCATCCGGTCACCGGCGGCTACCCGGTGATCGGCGTCGTGGCCCGCGCGGACCTCAGCCTGGCGGCCCAGCTGCCGCCGGGCGCCCGCGTCCGCTTCGTCCCCCATCCCCGCCCCGGCGCCGAGACCGTCGTCGACTCCGCATCGCCCTCCGAGGAGACCCCCGCATGACCACCACCCCCGCCGCCCGCCCCGTCACGCGGGTGCTCATCGCCAACCGCGGCGAGATCGCCGTGCGCGTGGCCCGCGCCGCCCGCGACCACGGCATCGCCTCGATCGCCGTCTACTCGGATCCGGACGCCGACGCCCTGCACGTGGCCGTCGCGGACGAGGCCTTCCACCTGCCGGGCGCGTCCTCGGCGGACACCTACCTGAAGATCGACGCGGTCCTCGACGTCGCCCGCCGCGCCGGCGCCGACGCCGTGCACCCGGGCTACGGCTTCCTCTCCGAGAACGCCGACTTCGCGCAGGCCGTGATCGACGCCGGGATGACCTGGATCGGCCCGTCGCCGGACGCCATCCGCGCCCTCGGCGACAAGATCACCGCCCGCTCCCTCGCCCAGCAGGCGGGCGCCCCGCTCGTGCCGGGTTCGGACGGCCCCGTGCCGGACGCCGCCGCCGCGCGCGCGTTCGCCGAGGAGCACGGCCTGCCGATCGCCATCAAGGCGGCCTTCGGCGGCGGCGGCCGCGGCATCCGCGTGGTGCGCGAGCTCGGCGACGTCGAGGACGCGTTCGAGGCGACCGTCCGCGAGGCCGTCGCCGCGTTCGGCCGCGGCGAGTGCTTCGTGGAGCGCTTCCTGGACCGCCCCCGCCACGTGGAGGCCCAGGTCCTCGCCGACGAGCACGGCCACGTGGCCGTGCTCGGCACCCGCGACTGCTCCCTGCAGCGCCGCAACCAGAAGCTCGTGGAGGAGGCCCCGGCGCCGTTCCTCACGGACAAGCAGCGCGAGCGCATCCACACCTCCGCCCGCGAGATCTGCCGCGCCGCCGGGTACACCGGGGCCGGCACGGTCGAGTACCTCGTGGCCCCGGACGGCCTCATCAGCTTCCTGGAGGTGAACACCCGCCTGCAGGTGGAGCATCCGGTCACCGAGGAGGTCTTCGGCGTGGACCTGGTGCGCGAGCAGTTCCGCGTCGCCGCCGGCGAGCCGCTGAGCATCCCCGAGGACCCGACGCCGCGCGGCCACGCCCTCGAGTTCCGCCTCAACGCCGAGGACCCGGCGTACGGCTTCCTGCCCGTGCCCGGCCCGATCGACGCGTTCGAGGCCCCCACCGGCCCCGGGGTCCGCATGGACTCCGGCGTCCGCACCGGCTCCGTGGTGCCGGGCGAGTACGACTCCCTGCTCGCCAAGCTCATCGTGTGGGGCGAGGACCGCGCCCAGGCCGTCGCCCGCGCCCGCGACGCCCTGGCCGAGCTGCGCATCGACGGCGTGCCCACCGTGGTGCCGTTCCACCGCGCCGTGCTCGAGCAGGACGCCTTCACCTCGGGGGACCGCCTCGGCGTCTACACCACGTGGATCGAGTCCGAGTTCGCCGAGCCGCTGGCCGAGTCCCCCTACCTGAGCGCCGAGGTGCCCGCCGGCGGCCGCACCGCCGTCACCGTCGAGCTGGACGGCCGCGCCGTGCGCCTGGGCCTGCCCGCCGATCTCTACGCGGCCCTCCTCGGAGGCGGCGGCGCGGGTGCCGCGGCCCCGGCCGGCGCTGCCGGCGCCGGGAAGCCCGACGACGACGGCGCCGTGGCCTCGCCGGTCACCGGCACCCTGGCCTCGTGGAAGGTCGAGGACGGCGCCGAGGTGGTCGAGGGTGACACGGTCGCGATCGTCGAGGCGATGAAGATGGAGACGCCGATCCGTGCCCCGCGTGCGGGCCGGATCCAGCTCCTCGTGGCCGAGACCCCGGCCTCGGTGACGCGCGGCCAGGCGATCGCCCGGCTGGGGGCGTGAGGGTGCCGGCGCGCGGCGGTGTCACCGGGGAAGGCCTCGCGCCCGGCGTCGGCGGCGGCGAGTCCGCCCCGGCTCCGGCTCCCGTGGCCGCGGCCGCACAGCTGCGGCAGCGGATCGCGGCGGCCGGGCTCGTGCCGGGGGAGCGACTGGGAGAGGTGGCGCTGGCCGCCGAGCTCCAGGTCAGCCGCAACAGCCTGCGCGAGGCGTTCACCATGCTGGCCTCGGAGGGCCTCGTGGAGCGCCGGCCGCACCGCGGGGTGTTCGTGGCGGCGCCGGGTCCGGAGGACGTGCGTGGGCTGTACCGCACGCGTCGGGTGATCCAGCTCGGCGCCCTCGAACACGGCGAGCTCACCCCCGGTGCGGCGCGCCAGCTGCGCTGTGCCCAGGACCTGCTCTCGGGCGGCCCGGACACCCCCGCGCGGGTCCTGGGTGACGCCAACCATCGCGTCCACGTCGGCATCGTGGACCTGGCCGGCGCCCCCGAGCTCACGCGGCTCATGGCGTCGGTGCAGGCCCGCGTGCGCCTGGCGTTCCATCCCATGGACGAGCAGACGCGCCTGCACGTGCAGTTCGCGGACCGCAACCGGTGGATCGTGGAGCGGCTGCTGGCCGGCGACCTCCCCGCGGTGCACGCCATGTTCGGCGACTACCTGGACGAGGCGGAGCAGTTCGTCCTGGCGCACCTCGCCGCCGTGGGGGACTGACCGCCTCCCCGGGCCCCGACGGTCACGGGACCTGGAACATCCGGTCCGGCAGGTCCGTGATGAGCATGTGCCCGGGCGCGTGCGTGATGGCCAGCGGCGGGCGGGACTCCATGATCGCCGCCTGCGGCGTCACCCCGCACGCCCAGAACACGGGCAGGTGGCCCTGCGGGACCTCGACGGCGTCGCCGAAGTCCGGTGCCGCCAGGTCCGTGATCCCGAGGCCGGCCGGGTCGCCCACGTGCACGGGCGCGCCGTGCACCGCGGGGTAGCGGGAGGTGATGCGCACGGCGTCGGCCACGCGGTCGGCGGGGATGGGGCGCATCGAGACCACGAGCGGGCCCGAGAGGCGGCCCGCCGAGGCGCAACGCCGCGTGGTGCGGTACATCGGCACGTTCACGCCGGCGTCCTGGTGGGCCATCCGGATGCCCTCGGCCACCAGGGCGGACTCGAAGGTGAACGAGCAGCCGATCACGAACGTCACGAGGTCGTCCCGCCACACGTCGAGCAGATCCGTGGGGCGGTCCGTCTCGACGCCGTCGCGGTACACCACGTACTGCGGCACGTCCGTGCGGACGTCGCCGTCCAGCGCGGGGCCGTTGACCTCGCCGGCCTCGAAGACGCCGAGCAGCGGCACGGCCTGGGGGTTGCGCTGGGCGAAGAGCAGGACGTCGTAGGCGTGGTCCTGCGGGATCGAGACGAGGTTCGCCTGCGCGTAGCCGTCGGCGATCCCCGAGGTCGGCCGCACGAGCCCCGCGCGGAAGCGCTCGCGGGCCTGCGCGGGGGTCGTGGCGCCGTCCAGCGGCGGCAGCGGTTTCGTCGTGGTCATCTCAGGCACCGGTGATCATCTCGACCATGGGGATGAACCCGCGCACCGCGATGAACACGGAGACGATCCACGCGAGCGCGCCGATCACGAGCAGCCACCCGGGGTAGCGGTAGCCGTGCAGCAGGTCGCGGCGGCGCCAGGCCACGTACAGGAGGGCGGCGAAGCCGACCGGCAGGATCATGCCGTTGAACGCGCCGGCGAACACGAGCAGCGTCTGCGGTGCCTGGCGCAGCGCCAGGTAGAGGGCGGTGCAGACCACGATGAAGGCGACCGTCAGCAGGTTGCGGGTGCGGGCGCTGGTGGTGGAGCGGGTGACGAAGCTGATCGAGGTGTACGACGCACCGATCACGGAGGTGACGGCGGCGGCCCACAGGACGATGCCGAACATGCGCAGGCCGATGTCGCCGGCGGCGGCCTGGAAGGCGGAGGCGGCCAGGTTGTCCTTGGACAGCACCGCCCCCGAGGCGACGACGCCGAGGATCGCCAGGAACAGGAGGGCGCGCATCAGGCCGGTCACGAGGATCGAGGCCACGGAGCTGCGGGTGATGTCCTGGACGTCGTCCACGCCCTTCACTCCGGAGTCGATCATGCGGTGGGCGCCCGCGTAGGTGATGTAGCCGCCGATGGTGCCGCCCACGAGGGTGACGATCACGAAGAAGTCGACCTCCTCCGGCATCACGGACTGGCGCAGGGCCTCGCCCACGGGCGGGGCGGAGGTGATGGCCACGTACAGCATCAGCAGGATCATGACGGCGCCGAGCGCCACCACGATCCGGTCCAGGGCCACACCGGCGCGCTTGGAGAGGAAGATCAGCAGCGCGATGAGCGCGGAGACGGCGCCGCCGATCAGGGGGTCGACGCCGAGCATGGCGTTCGCGCCGAGGCCGGTGCCGGCGATGTTGCCGATGTTGAAGACCATGCCGCCGAGGAACACGAGCGCGGCGAGGACCCAGCCGAGGCCGGGCAGGACGCTGTTCGCCAGCTCCTGGGCGCGCATGCCGGAGACGCCGATGACGCGCCACACGTTCATCTGGACGGCGATGTCGATGAGGATCGAGACCAGGATGGCGAACGCGAACGCGGCACCCATCTGGACGGTGAACGTGGCGGTCTGCGTGATGAAGCCGGGGCCGATGGCCGAGGTGGCCATGAGGAACATGGCGCCGAGCAGGGCGGTGCGCCGGGTGGCGCTCGCGGCACGGGAGTCGGTCTTCGGTGCGGTGCCCGAGGGGGTCGAGCCGTCCGGTCCGGCGTGGGGGATGTCTGCGTGGGACACGGTGGTCACCTTCGTCGAGGGCGCCAGGCGAGGTGACGGGCGTCACGAGGCGCTGGGGAGACGGTAGCTGTTGTTGAACAATCCTGGCAACAGGAAGAGCGAGTGTCGTGGCACCCCGTCCGAAGGAACGCCTCACCTGCCTGGCGCGCCCCGCCCCGCGCCGCGACCATGGAGACATGTCGCACACGTCTGAACAGTCCTCGCCCCTGGCCGATCAGCTCCCGCCGGGCGGTCCCGACGAGCCGCACGCCTCCGGCGGCGTGCATGCCCGCCTCAACTGGCTCCGCGCGGGTGTGCTCGGCGCCAACGACGGCATCGTGTCCGTCGCCGCCACCGTCGTCGGTGTCGCCGGCGCGACGACGGCGCTCACCCCGATCCTGCTGGCCGGCGCCGCCGCCGTGGTCGGCGGCGCCTTCTCCATGGCGCTGGGCGAGTACGTGTCCGTCTCCTCGTCCTCCGACTCGCAGAAGTCGCTGATCGCCAAGGAGCGCCGTGAGCTCGAGGAGGATCCCGAGGGCGAGCTGGAGGAGCTCGTGCAGCTCTACGAGGCGGACGGCCTGAGCCGGGCCACGGCCGAGGCCGCCGCGCGGGAGCTCCCCGAGAAGGACGCGCTCGCCGCGCATCTGCGCATGGAGCTGGGCATGGCGGAGGAGGACGTCGTCAGCCCGTGGGCCGCCGCCGGAGCGTCCTTCCTCGCGTTCCTCGTGGGCGCGCTGCTGCCCTTCCTGACGGTCGTCCTGGCGCCGGTGGGCCTCCGCGTCCCGTTCACGTTCGGCGTCACCCTCCTGGCCCTCGCCGTCACCGGCTGGGTCGGGGCCCGGCTCGGCGACGCGCCCGCGCTGCGGGCGGCCGTGCGCGTCGTCCTCGGCGGCGCCCTGGCGCTCGGCCTGACCTTCGCGGTGGGCTCGCTGCTGGGGGCGTCGGTCGCCTGATCCACGCCGGAGGGGTGGGCCTGCCCAGCGCCCGTGGCCGCGCCGAGCCGTGACGAGCGGAGCGGCCCTGGGGGCCGAGGACCGTGCGCATACCACAGGTGCCCCCCGCCGAGTTGAAGCGACGCCCACGGTTCGCGTAAGGTGGGACGGCGCACGCCGCGTTGTTCTCGTCGTTCCATCGGTCAGGTGACCGGGCGGACGGCGGGTCGGAAAAGCAACGCGCTCCCGCAGACCGGATCCCGGGACGTCCTCAGGACGGACCGGGGCTCACCGTCCACACCAGCGATCCCATAAGGAACTTCGGTTGGCTCTCACCCAGCCTGGTCCCCCTTTTCGAGAAGTCGCAGTAAGAGTGCGGTGTCCACACCCGGGGCGGGGCTCACAACAGGTGTCCGCGGACAGGTCCGCGGCTCGCCGCCATGCGGGTTCCGCCCGTCCTTTTACTACTACTTGCCACGAGGAGTGATCATGGCAGCTCACTGCCAGGTAACCGGGGCTGGGCCGGGATTCGGCCACAGCATCTCCCACTCGCACCGTCGCACCAAGCGCCGGTTCGACCCGAACATCCAGAAGAAGACCTACTGGGTCCCCTCCCTGCGCCGCAACGTCACGCTGACGCTGTCCGCCAAGGGCATCAAGACCATCGACGTGCGCGGGATCGACGCCGTCGTGGCGGACCTGATCGCGAAGGGAGTGAAGCTCTGACATGGCCAAGGACAAGGACGTTCGTCCGATCATCAAGCTGAAGTCCACCGCCGGCACCGGGTTCACCTACGTGACCCGCAAGAACCGCCGGAACAACCCGGACCGCATCACCCTGAAGAAGTACGACCCGGTGGTCCGCAAGCACGTCGACTTCCGAGAGGAGCGCTGAGATGGCCAAGAAGTCCAAGATCGCCAAGAACGAGCAGCGCAAGGCCATCGTGGCCCGTTACGCCGAGAAGCGTCTCGAGCTGCGCAAGACCCTCGTGGACCCGAACGCGTCGGACGAGGCCCGCGAGGCCGCCCGCCTGGGCCTGCAGAAGCTGCCCCGCGACGCCTCCCCGGTCCGCGTGCGCAACCGCGACGCCATCGACGGTCGCCCCCGCGGCACCTTCCAGCGCTTCGGCATCTCCCGCGTGCGCTTCCGCGACATGGCGCACCGTGGCGAGCTGCCCGGCGTGACCAAGTCCTCCTGGTGACCTGAGGCCCGGTCTCCGGGCGCTCGGCACCACCGCGACGGCGGCGTCCCTCCTGAGGAGGGGCGCCGCCGTCGTCGTGCCTCGGGGATCAGGGCCGCCCGGGTCACGGGAAATCGCGGATTCTCGCGGTTCAGGGGGCGATTCGCCCGCGGAGAGGTGGTACGTTCACAACTGGCAGCCCGGTCCGAACGGCCCGGGAACCGTAACCGACGTCCCATAGGGAGGACCCATGGCCATGAACCGCAAGGAACTCGTCGCCGCCGTCGCCGAGCGCTCCGGCAACACCCAGGCCGCCGTCAGCGATGTGCTGGACGCCCTCTTCGAGGTGTTCACCGCCCAGGTCAAGAAGGGCGAGAAGGTCTCGATCCCGGGCTGGCTGGCCGTGGAGCGCACCGAGCGCAAGGAGCGCACCGGCCGCAACCCGCGCACCGGCGAGGAGATCACCATCCCGGCCGGCCACTCCGTGAAGGTGACCGCCGGCTCCAAGCTCAAGGCCGCCGCCTCCGAGTGATCCCGGCCGCGGTGCGCGTCCCCGGACCCACGCCGCACGCCGCAGGACGGGCGTCCCACCCTCGGGTGGGGCGCCCGTCGTCGTCTCCGGCCGCGTAGGATGGGCGGACGATCGTCCGGCCGACGTGGACCGGGGCCGTGAGGAGAGGAGTCGTGGCATGCGCAGCGCCGTCGCCGCCGCTCCGTGGGCCCCGTCCGGCCTCGAGGACCCCCGTCCGCGCGTCGTGCGTGGACCGGCCCGTCTGGCCCGGGGCTGGGCCGGGTCCCTGGCGATGACCGCCCTGGCCGCGCTGTTCCACACCGCCGCCGAGCCCGGCCACGGGTTCCCCGAGGTCGGCGTGGTCGCCTTCGCGGCCGTCCTCGCCGCCCCGCTCTGCACCGCCCTGGCGGGCCGCGCCCTCTCGCTGTGGCGCACCGCCGCGGCCGTCGCGATCGCCCAGGGGCTGTTCCACGTGCTCTACGGGCTCGCCGCCGGCGGGCACGCCGTGGCGCCTGCCGCCGGCGTCGACCCGGCCCACCTCGGCCACGCCCGTCCCGGCACCGGGGCCCTCCTGGCGTCGGGGGAGGCCCTGTCCGGCGCCCCCACCGGCCACCTGACCGACCTGCGCATGCTCGCGGCCCATGTGATCGCCGCGGTCCTCACCGTGCTGGTGCTGCGGCGCGGCGAGGCCCTCGTGCTCACCATCGCCGAACGCGTGGTGGCCGCCGTCTGCCCGCCGCCGGCCGCGCACGGCCCCCTGCCGACGCCGGCCCGCGTCCGGGTCCCCGTCCCGCCGGCGCTCCGTCCGGCGACGTCCCTCGCCCTCCTCAGCTCTCCGGGGCGGCGCGGCCCGCCGTTCGCCCTCGCGGCCTGAGGACGCCGGCTCCGTCCGCGTCTCGAGGCCCGACCGCGCCCGACGACCCTTCGGAACGGTCCGCCCGCGACTCCCGTCCGGGACCGCGGCAGACCCGTGAGGACACCACCATGCATCACCAGACCACCCCTGTCCGCCGCGCTGCTCGCGCCGCCGCCGGACTCGCCCTGCTGCCCGCCCTCGTCGTCGCCGGGGCTGCCCCCGCGGCCGCGCACGACGAGCTCATCCGCACCGCCCCCGCCGTCGACGAGACCGTCACGACGGCGCCGTCGGAGGTCTCACTGACCTTCAGCGGAGAGCTGATCGACGGCGAGGGCATCCAGAACCTCCTGCAGGTCCGCGACGCCGACGGCAACCAGTGGCAGTCCGCTGCCGGCACCGTGGACGGCCCCACCTTCTCCGCGCCGCTGTGCGAGGGGCTGCCCAACGGCGACTACGAGGTCGCCTACCGCGTCGTCTACTCGGACGGGCACTCCGAGGAGCGCTCGTTCGACTTCGCGGTGGACGACCCGGCCGCACCGGCCGCCGGCACCGCGCCCCAGGGCTGCGGCACCGCCGTCGCCGGGGCCTCGACCGCCGCCTCCCCGGAGGCCACGGCAGGTCAGGGCGACGCCGCCTCGGCCGAGGCGACCGCGCAGGCGGACGCCTCCGACGCCGCGCAGCCCGCGGACACCGACGCGCTGCCCGCCTGGGTGTGGGTCGCCGGCATCACCGGCCTGGCCGTGCTCGTCGTGGCCTTCCTCCTGATGGGCCGCCGCGCCCGCGCACTCGGCCACCTCGACGACGGCCGCTGACCTCTGATCCCCGGCCGGCCCCCTGAAGGGGCCGGCCCCGCCCTCGCGCGCCCGCACGCCCCGCGCGTCGTCGCGCGCCCGCCTGACAAGGAACCCCACAGACATGACCACCACCTCCCCCCGCGCCCCTCGCCGCCTCGGCGCCGCCGCCGTGCTCGCCGTCGCCGCCCTCGGCCTGACGGCCTGCGCCGGAGACGACGCCGGCTCCGCCCCGAGCGCGTCGGACGCCTCGAGCGTCGCGCCGGCCACGGGCGCCTCGTCGGCCGCGTCCACCGCGGACGGCCAGGCCGCCGGCCTCACGATCACCGACCCCTGGACGAAGGCCACCGAGGAGGGCATGACCGGCTCCTTCGGCATGCTCGAGAACTCCTCGGACCAGGACCTGCACATCGTCGGCGTCCGCTCGGAGCTGGGCGAGACGGTCGAGCTCCACGAGATGGTCTCCGGTGAGGACGGCCAGATGGTGATGCAGCAGAGCCCCGACGGCTTCACCGTGCCCGCGGGCGGGAGTTTCGAGCTCGCCCCGGGCGGCAACCACGTGATGTTCATGGGCCTGACCGACCCGATCGAGCCGGGTGAAGACGTGACCTACGACCTCGAGCTCGAGGACGGCTCCACCCTCGAGGTCACCTCCGTGGTCCGGCCCTTCACCGGCGCCAACGAGTCGTACCACGGCGGCGAGTCCCACGAATCGGAGGACCATGCCGACCACTGACCCCGCCGTCCGGCCGGACGACCACCACGGGCCGGACGGGCGCGAGGACGCCCGCCCGGCCCCGGGGGGTCCCTCCCGCCGCGGCCTGCTCCTCGGGGCGGGCGCGGTGGGCGGCGGCCTGCTGGGCACGGCACTCGGCTACGGCGCCGGCCACGCGTCGGCCTCGACCGCCCCGGGCCCGTCCGCCGCGCCCGGGGCGGGGGCCTCGCCCTCCGAGGTCATGGGCGACACCGGCATCGAGGGCGACGTCGGCCGGTCCGGCTGGGCCGAGCCCGGCGGCCAGGCCGCCCGGGTGGCCGTCAGCTCGCCCGTGGGCACGGACACCGTGCCGTTCCACGGGCCGCGCCAGGCCGGCGTCGACACCCCCGCCCAGGCCCACGCCGTCTTCCTCGCCTTCGACTTGCACGAGGACACGGACCGGGTGCGCATCGAGCGGATGCTGCGCCTGCTCACCGACGACGCGGCGCGCCTGACCCAGGGCCGCGCCACGATCGCCGACACCGAGCCGGAGCTCGCCGCCGCCCCCGCGCGGCTCACCGTGACGTTCGGCTTCGGCCCCGAGCTCGTCCGCCGCGTGGCCCCGGACCGGGCCCCGGCCTGGCTGCGCCCGCTGCCGGCGTTCGAGCAGATCGACCGCCTGGACCCCGCGTTCAGCGACGGCGACCTGCTGCTGCAGATCTGCGGCGACGACCGGATGTCCGTGGCCCACGCCCGGCGCATGCTCCTCAAGGCGGCCCGGCCGTTCGCCACCGAGCGCTGGGTGCAGGAGGGCTTCCGCTCCGCCCGCGGCGCCCACCCCACCGGCACCACGATGCGCAACCTCTTCGGGCAGGTGGACGGCACCGGCAACCCGGCGGCGGGCACCCCGCACCTCGACCGCGTGGTGTGGGGCGTGGGCGCCGAGCAGGTGGGCGTCACCCCGTGGATCGCGGACGGCACGTCCGTGGTGATCCGGCGCATCGAGATGCTCATGGACACGTGGGACGAGCTCGACCGCCCGGCCAAGGAGAAGGTCATCGGCCGTCGCCTCGGCACCGGCGCCCCCCTCACGGGGGAGCAGGAGCACGACGAGCCGGACTTCGACGCCGTCGGCCCCACGGGCTTCCCGGTCATCTCGGACATCGCGCACCTGCGGCGGGCCCGCGGGGAGGAGCCCGAGTACGGGATGCTGCGTCGCGGCTACAACTACGATGACCCGCGCGGGGCTCTGGAGGCGGGCTCCGGCCTGATCTTCGCCGCCTACCAGGCGGATGTGGACCGACAGTTCGTCCCCGTCCAGGCCCGGCTCGCAGAGTCGGACCACCTGAACCTGTGGACCGTGCCCGTCGGCTCGGCGGTCTTCGCGATCCCGCCCGGCTGCGCCGAGGGCGGGTTCGTGGGCGACGCCCTGTTCGCCTGACCCAGGGGCCCGACGACGGCGGGGCCGCTCCCGTCGTCGCCGGGCGTCCGCATGCTTTGAGAGGATGGACCCCATGTCCGCCGCCACCGCCCCCGCCCGGGGCAGCCATCCCGCCGAGAACGACGACGCCGCCCGCCCCGGTCCGTCGGGGCCGGTCGGTGTGCCCCGGTGGATCTGGGTGCTCGTGGCCGCCGCGGGAGCGGCCGGCCTCGCCGCCGCCGGCTGGCTGACCGGCGTCACCGCCGCGCGCCAGCTCTCCGACCCGGGGTGGGTCACCCGCTGGGGCGTGCCCGTGGGGGAGCTCGTCTCCAACGTGGCGATGTCCCTGACCATCGCCGCGCTGATCTTCGCGGCCGGGGTCCTGCCTCCGCACGCGGCGGGCACGGAACGGTGGCACCGCTCCGCCCGGCAGCGGCGCGAGGACGCGGACGCCGCACCGCTGCCCGAGCACCCCGCGTTCACCCGCGTGATGCGGATCGCCGCCGTCAGCGCCGGCGTGTGGACGGTGGCCGCGCTGGCCGTCGGCGTGCTGTCCTACTCGGACCTCGCCGGCATCCCCGTCACGGCGGGGCAGGGCTTCACGGACGGCCTGGCGGCCTACGTGGTCGGCATCTCGGTGGGCCAGGCGTGGTTCTGGGTCACCGTGATCGCCGCCGTCGTGACCACGTTGGCGATCGCCGTCCGCTCCCACAACGGCCTGTTCTGGACCGGCATCCTGGCGATGCTCGCCCTCGTGCCCCTGGCCCTGATCGGGCACGCGGCGGGCGGTGACGACCACAACGGCGCCGTGAACTCGATCGGCCTGCACCTGCTCGGCGTCGTCGTGTGGGTGGGCGGACTGCTCGTGCTCGTCGCGATCTCGGACACCCTCGTGGGGCCCAACGGGGCGCAGGGGCGGGGCCGCAGCCTGCGTCGGCAGGGCCCGGCGCCCCTGCTGCACACGGTCCTGACCCGGTACTCCGTGCTCGCCGGGCTGGGCCTGGTCACGGTGGCGCTGTCCGGCGTGGTCAACGCGTCGATCCGCATGGACGATCCGGCCCAGCTGCTGAGCCCCTACGGCATCCTCGTCTCGGTCAAGTTCCTGGCGGCCCTGGGCCTCGGCCTGATCGGCCTGCTGCACCGCCGGTGGGTGATTCCCCGCCTCGACGCCGGCCCGGACCGTCCCAGCCCCGCCCCCGCGCGTCGCCTGCTGTGGCAGCTCATCGCCGTGGAGGCCGTGATCATGGGCGCCGTCATGGGCGTCTCCTCCGTGCTCTCCCGGACCGCCCCGCCTGTGCCGGAGGAGCTCGCGCCGGACGCCTCCCCGGCCCGCATCCTCACCGGCTACGAGCTGCCGCCGGCCCTCGAGGGCGCCCGGTGGATCACGATGTGGCGGTTCGACTGGCTGTGGGTCGCGATCATCGCGTTCCTGTCCCTGTGGTACCTGCGCTCCGTGTGGCAGCTGCACCGCCGCGGCGACCGGTGGCCCGTGCTGCGCACCGTCGCGTGGCTCGCGGGCCTGGCCGTGCTGCTGTGGGCGACCTCCGGGTCCCCGGCCGTGTACGGCCGCGTCCTGTTCAGCGCGCACATGGTGGGCCACATGACGCTGACGATGCTCAGCCCCGTCTTCCTCGTCCTGGGCGCGCCGATCACCCTGGCGCTGCGGGCCCTGCCGTCCCGCACGGACGGGACGCGCGGCCCCCGCGAGTGGATCCTGTGGATCGTGCACTCCCCGTGGGGTCGGTTCATCACGAACCCGATCGTGGCGGGGGTCAACTTCGCCGGCTCGATCCTGGTGTTCTACTACACGGACTTCTTCCGGTTCTCGCTGGAGACCCACGTGGGCCACGAGTTCATGAACGTCCACTTCCTGCTGACCGGGTTCCTGTTCGCCCTGGTCATGATCGGCTCGGATCCGCTGCCGCGCCGGCCCCCGTACGCCCTGCGGCTCGTGCTGCTGATGGCCACGATGATCTTCCACGCCTTCATCGGCGTCGCCATGACCTCCTCCACCGGCCTGATGCAGGCGTCCTGGTTCGGCAACATGGGCCGCGACTGGGGCCCCACCGCCCTCGAGGACCAGCGCATCGGCGGCGCGGTGATGTGGGGCATCGGCGAGTTCCCCACCGTGATGATGGCGGTGATGGTGGCCGTGCTCTGGTATCGCAGCGACCGCAAGAACGCGGTCCGGCTGGACCGGCAGGCCGACCGCGACGGCGACGCGGAGCTGCGCCGCTGGAACGAGATGTACGCCCGCATGCACGGCACCCCGGTCACCGACGCCCCGAGCGGCGCCGAGCCCGTGGCCCGTGACTCCTCCACCGGCCCCGAGGAGGCCCGTGATGTCCGCTGACCTCCTCCCTCCCCTCGGCCGCCCGGCCGCGCCCCGGCGTGGTCGGCTGCGCCTCGCGGCCGCCGTCGCCGCCGGCCTGCTGGCCCTGACGGGCTGCAGGGCCGGGGACGGCGATCCGGCCGCCGCGTCCGCGCCCGCGGACGGAGTCCACGGCGACGCCGGCACCGCGGCGCCCACGGAGTCGGCGGCCCCGGAGGGGCTCGGCCTGGGCGACCGTCAGGACGAGCGCATGGCGCAGGCCGCGGCCGAGCGTGCGGCCACGTTCGGCTTCGTCCGGCAGCGGGCCGCCACGGCGGAGGAGATCGACGCGGCCCGCGAGGACTCCCGGGACCGGCGCGCGGACGCGGACCGGACCACCGTGCAGCCGGCGCAGTGCAAGGCGCCGCTGACCGCCCTGGACTTCTCCCCGATCGCCCTAGACGAGGCCGAGGCCACGCGCGTGGACGTCGGCGCCGACACCTTCACGGGCACGGGCACCGTGGAGGTCGCCCGGCTCACGGGCCAGGGCCGCCAGGACGTCGAGCGGCACCTCCAGACCGTCAACGCCCTGCGCGCCGACTGCCGCGAGATGACCATGACCGTGCAGGAGGGGGACGCGACCGTCGACTACCGCCTCGAGGTCTCCGACGCGCCGCTGTCCGACGGCACGCCTGCGCAGTCCGCCCTCGTGTGGGAGCGGACCGTGGCCTCGGAGTCCGAGCCCCAGCTCACGGCCCAGGTGCTCACCGCCGTCACCTCCGACGCCGTGGTGATGGTCTCCTTCGTGGGCCGGCCCGAGGCCGGGCGCAAGGAGTTCACCCTCATCGCCGAGGAGATGCTGGCCGCCGCCCTGGCCGCCGACTGAGCCGGACCCGCCCGGCGGCGTCGTCTTTCCCCCTGTGACGCCGCCGGCGTCCGCTCACGGCTGACGCGTCCGGGGCGTGCGTCATGATGGTGGGCATGACCGCACCGCAGACCCCGAACCCCGCCCCGTCCGCTGACGCCCCCGCCGCCGTGCCGCGCGCGGCCACCCGGGTGCGCGCGTCCGAGCTCGTGGGCCGCGGCTGGCTGAACACCGGCGGCGAGCAGGTGGCCCTCGAGGACCTGCGCGGCAAGGTCGTGCTCCTCGACTTCTGGACGTTCTGCTGCATCAACTGCCTGCACGTCCTGGACGAGCTGCGCCCGCTTGAGGAGGAGTTCGCGGACGTGCTCGTCACGGTGGGCGTGCACTCGCCCAAGTTCGAGCACGAGGCGGACCCGGACGCGCTCGCGGCCGCCGTCGAGCGCTACGCCATCGAGCACCCCGTGCTGGACGACCCCGAGCTGACCACGTGGCAGGCGTACTCGGCGCGCGCGTGGCCCACCCTCGTGGTGGTGGACCCGGAGGGCTACATCGCCGCGCACCTGTCCGGCGAGGGGCACGTGGCCGGGCTCTACGGGCTCGTGCGCGAGCTCGTGGCCGAGCATGAGGCCAAGGGCACGCTGCACCGCGGCTCCGGCCCCTACGTCCCGCCCGCGCCCGTGGCCCGGGACCTGTCGTTCCCCGGCAAGGCCGTGTCGCTCGGCGGCCGCGGCTCCCGCCCGGGCTCGTTCCTCGTCTCGGACACCGGCCACCACCGCCTCCTGGAGGTCGCCGAGGACCTGACCACGGTGCTCCGCGCGTTCGGCGGCGGGGACCCCGCCGCGGCGGACGCGGGCCAGGCCGAGCTCGCATTCCCCACGCCCGGGGAGAAGGGCCACGCGGACGGCGGGCCGGACGAGGCGCTGTTCAACGAGCCCCAGGGCCTGGCGCTGCTGCCCGAGGACGTCGCCCAGCGCGTCGGCTACGACGTCGTCGTGGCGGACTCCGTCAACCACCGGCTGCGGGGCCTGCGCCTGTCGGACGGGCGCGTCAGCACCCTCGCCGGCAACGGCGTGCAGAAGCTCATCGACTCCGAGCGCGCCAAGGAGGCCGCCGCCGTCGACGACGAGGGGGACGTCGCCGTCGACCTCGCGGACCTGCCCGGGGAGCCGACCGCGATCTCGCTGTCCTCCCCGTGGGACGTCGTGTGGCACCCCGCCCTGGGGCGTGTGGTGATCGCGATGGCCGGCACGCACCAGCTCTTCGACTTCGACCCCGTCACGGGCGCGCTCGCGGTGCACGCGGGCACGGCGCTCGAGGGCCTGCTGGACGGCGACGCCGGACGGGCCTGGTTCGCGCAGCCCTCGGGGCTGTCCGTGGGCGCGGACGGCACGCTGTGGGTCGCGGACTCGGAGACCTCCGCGGTGCGCTGGGTGCGGACCGGGGAGGACGGGCGCCGCGAGGTCGGGACCGCCGTCGGGGCGGGCCTGTTCGACTTCGGCCACGTGGACGGGGAGGCGGACCGCGCGCGCCTGCAGCACGCGCTGGGCGTCACAGCCCTGCCGGACGGCTCCGTGCTGATCGCCGACACGTACAACGGCGCGATCCGCCGGTACGCCCCGGCCGGCGAGGACGCCGCGGGCCGGGCGGTCCCGGCCACGGTGACCACGGTGGCGCGCGGACTGCTCGAGCCCTCGGACGTGCTCGTGGAGCACGACGCGGACGGGAACGACACTGCGATCGTGGTGGTCGAGTCCAACGCCCACCGGCTCACGCGGCTGGCGGTGCCGGAGGAGTTCCTCACCGTGGACGAGGGCGCGCGGCAGACGCAGCGTCCCCGCACCCCGGTGGTGGCCGGCGACCTGGACCTGACGATCGGCTTCGCCGCGCCCACGGGGCAGAAGCTGGACGACCGCTGGGGCGACCCCACGCAGCTGAAGGTCTCCTCGTCCCCGGAGGAGCTGCTGCTCGAGGGCGCCGGCACGTCCACGGGGCTGCACCGGACGCTGCGGCTGAACCCCGAGGTCGAGGAGGGCGTCCTGCACATCACCGCCCGGGCCGCCGCGTGCGACGGGGAGAAGGGGCAGCCCATCCCGGACCACGCCGCCTGCCACCTGTACCAGCAGGACTGGGGCATCCCGGTCACGGTGCACACCCCGGACCGGGCCCCGAAGGGCGCCGAGACCCGCCTGGACCTGGACCTGCGCGGGATACACTGAGCGCGTCGTCCGCCCCCGACCCCGAAGGCTGCGCCCCACCATGACCACGCTCATCGTCACCTCGTCCGCCCACGGATCCACGCGAGAGATCGCCGAGCGTGTCGCGGAGGTGCTGCGCACGTCGCAGGCCGTCCCGACCGTGGTGGAGGACGTCGAGGGCGCCGCCGCGTGGCTGGCCACGGCGGACGCGGTGATCGTCGCGGCCCCGGTCTACACGGGCTCGCTCGCCGCCGACGCGCGGGCGTTCCTCGACACCCGTCGGGCCGAGCTGGCGGACCTGCCGCTCGTGATCCTGGCCTCCGGCGGCGCGCCCGAGCTGGCCCCGCCGGTGCGGGAGAAGCTCGAGTCCTACGGTCCGCGCGAGGTGGCGTACTTCCGCGGGGCGCTCGTCGAGGAGCGCCTGGGCCGGCTGGAGAAGCTCAAGCTCAAGCTCTCCCGCAACGAGCACTACGGCGACTACCGCGACTGGGACGCCATCGAGGCCTGGGCCAAGACCCTCTCCGGCGCCGGCGTCCGCTGACCTCACCCACCGCGCTCGTCGACGAGACGGTGGAGGCGGAGGAGCCTCCGCAGACGCTTTCGTTGACGAAACGGCGCCGGAGGCGCTCGTGCCCGCGGCGGAGGCGAGCGGTTAGCCTGGCCGCATGTCCCCTTCCGCCCGTCGCCCCGCCGCGTCCTCCCGCCCCGCCCGGCCCCGCCCGACGACGGCGCCCCTCGCCCTGCCCGACCGGCCCGGGTGGGTGCGGCTCGCCGCGGGCGCGGTGGTCCCGGGCGTCATCGCCGCCGCCGCGGCGCTCGCGGCCCTGCAGGTGTTCGTCCTCAACCCGTTGGCCGCCGCGCCCGGCGACCGCGGCCTCGGGAGGATCTACGCGGACCTGAGCGCGGCGGGCCAGCTCGGCGTCCCCTTCGTCCTGTCGGCCGTGATCCTGGCGGCCGGGCTCGGTGTGGCCGCGATCCTGTGGTTCCTCACGTGGCGTCGCGAGGAGGTCGACCCCCTGGCGGTCCTCGCCCTGGGCCTCGCCTCGCTCGTCGCCGCGTCCCCGGCCTACTTCATGGCCTCGTTCGGGCCGGGCATGGCGCTCGCGGACACCTACGGCGTCGGCGGGGGCGACCACAGCCCGTGGGCCTGGCCGATCTACGTGGTCAGCGTGCTGGCGTTGGCGGGGCTGGTCGCCGTCGTCGTGCTCCTGCTGCGCGGTCCGGCCGGCGGACTCGGCGCCCCGCGGCGCCGGGCCTAGGCTGGCGGGACCGACCTGACCACGACCCCACCAGGAGGACGCACATGACCATCCGCGCCGGCATCGTCGGATACGGGAACCTCGGACGCAGTGTGGAGAAGCTCGTGAAGCTCCAGCCGGACATGGAGCTGGTGGGCATCTTCTCGCGTCGCACCGGCCTGGACACGGACACGCCCGTGCTCCCGGCGGAGCGGGCCGCCGAGCACGCCGGGGAGATCGACGTGCTGTTCCTCTGCCTCGGCAGCGCCACGGACATCCCCGAGCAGGCGGCCGGCTACGCGCGGCACTTCACCACCGTGGACACCTACGACAACCACCAGCTCATCCCGCGGCACCGCTCCGAGATGGACGCCGCGGCCCGGGAGGGCGGGCACGTGGCGATGATCTCCACCGGCTGGGACCCGGGCCTGTTCTCGGTGAACCGGGTGCTGGGCGCGGCGCTGTTCCCGCAGCCGCAGCAGAACACGTTCTGGGGCAAGGGTCTCTCGCAGGGCCATTCCGACGCCGTCCGGCGGGTCCCCGGCGTGCGGCGCGGCGTGCAGTACACGATCCCCAGCGAGGAGGCGATCGCCGAGGCCCGCGCCGGACGGGGCGCCGAGATCACCGGCGCCTCCGCGCACGTGCGTGAGTGCTACGTGGTGGCCGACGAGGCCGACCACGCGGCCATCACCGAGGCCATCACCACGATGCCCGACTACTTCGCCCCGTACGAGACCACCGTGCACTTCATCTCCGAGGAGGAGTTCGAGCGCGACCACCAGGGCATGCCGCACGGCGGCCACGTCGTCACCTCGGGCGACCTCGGCGGCTCGCGCAGCGCTGTCGAGTTCGTGCTGGAGCTGGAGTCCAACCCCGACTTCACCGCCGCCGCGCAGGTCGCCTACGGCCGTGCCGCCGCGCGGCTGAAGGCCCAGGGGGAGACGGGGGCGCGCACCGTGCTCGAGGTCGCCCCGTACCTGCTCTCGCCCACGGGGCTGGACGAGCTGATCCGCCGGGACGTCTGAGCCGCGGCGAGGCGTCCGGCGCGGGGCACCGGGCCGGGCGCCGCCGTCGTCGGCCTCAGGCCAGCAGCAGGGCGACGGCGATCATCGCCGGGATCGCGACGATCGTGGTGACCAGGATCGTGTCCTTCGAGACGCGCAGGCCCGTGTCGTAGCGCACGGCGGTGACGAACACGTTCTGCGCGGTCGGCAGGGAGGCCAGGACGACGGCGACGAACACGTGCCGCGCATCCAGGCCGAACACGAACTGCGCGAGCAGCCAGGCCAGCAGCGGATGCACCACCAGCTTCACCGCCGAGGCGAGCAGCACGTCCGCGCGTCGCCCGCCGGCCCGCTCGAGCGGCCGCGAGCCGACCAGCGACATGCCGAACGCCAGGAGCATCGCCGGGATGGACAGCCCGCCGATGAGCTCCACGGACTCCATGAGGGGGCCCGGCAACGACCAGCCGGTGAGGGAGAAGACCAGGCCGGCCACCGAGCCCAGGATCAGGGGGTTGGTGGCCGTGTGGCGGACCTGGTCGGCCACGGCGCGCCCGGGGGAGCGGCGCACCGCCCGGCGCCGGCCCGCCGTCGTGCGTCGTCGGGCCTCGCGCGCGGTGGCGGCGTCCATCGCGGCCACGTAGAGCGGCGTGTAGATCGCCAGCTGGAAGATGAGCGCCGGGGCGGCCAGGGCGGCGTCGCCGAGGACGTAGGCCGCGATGGGGATGCCGAGGTTCGCCGAGTTCACGAGCGAGGCGCTGAGCGCGGACATGATCCGCTCCGAGGCCGACCTGCCCTTCAGCAGCGGGACCGTCACCGCGAGGTACAGTGCGGCCGCCGCGAACGCGGACAGCGTGGCCACCCACAGCTGGGGGCCCAGCACGGCGCCCACGTCCGCGCGGGAGAGCGTGACGAA
The DNA here is from genome assembly GCF_055522295.1 of Micrococcus sp. CS26. NCBI lineage: Bacteria > Bacillati > Actinomycetota > Actinomycetes > Micrococcales > Micrococcaceae > Micrococcus > Micrococcus sp. CS26. The sequence continues at coordinate 121,501 of NZ_JBVFVY010000002.1, read as the reverse complement.
CAGCAGCGCCGGGTTGCCGATGAAGAACGCCGCGCGGGAGAGCACGGTGCGGCCGTGCTCGCCGAGCACCCCCGTGCGCCCCACCAGGACGCCCACGAGGATGATCACCCACACGACCGCGAAGCCGGAGAGCACCTGGGTCACGGACGGGCCTCCACGGGGCGGGGCGGGGCGGTCCGCGGCGGGGTCAGGGGCATGGCGCGATCCTACGCCGCGGGCTTCGGCTAGCCTGGATCACGACGGCGGCGCCCACCGCCGAGCGCGCCACGCGGCCCGGCCCCGCGCGGCAGGGCCCTGCAGCCCGGCGCGAAGGGGAGCGGATCCTCGGGCCCGCCCGCACGCGACGGACGTCGTCCCCGACCCGCGGCGCGGCATGGCCGGGAGCGCGCCGGCGAGGATGCACCATGACCCGTCAGTCCGACCTCAAGACCCTGATCCGCGCCCGCATGGCCGTCACCGGTGAGCGGTACACCGCCGCGGCGGCGGCCCTCGCCGACGAGTGGCAGTCCGCCGAGCGCTACCACGCGACCGTGCTCGCCCGCTTCTTCGACGGGGACCGGCTGCGCTCCATCCCTGCGCGTCGCAAGCCGCGGGTGGCCGTCCTTCTCGAGCTGCTGCGTCGCTTCGGAGCGGGCCGCGCCTACGCGGAGGCCGAGGTCAACGACCTGCTGCGCCCCGCCCACGAGGACGTGGCCACGCTGCGTCGCGAACTCGTGGACTACGGGTTCCTCGACCGCGCCGACGGCGTCTACCGACTGGCGGACGCCGGGCCCGACCTCGACCCGCGCTTCGCCGCAGACCTGCCGGTCGACCTGGAACGCCGGCTGCGCGAGATCCGCGCGGGCGGTTGAGGGGAGCGGGACCCCGCACGTCGACCTGGAACGCCAGCGGTCGCCATGACACCGGAATGTGGCCGCATTCCGACGTCTTGCGTTCCCGGTGCGGCCGTGGCGGGGCGACGTGGACCGATACGGCCCCGGGTCCCTCGCGTGAGGGGCCCGGGGCCGTCGTCGTGGTGTGGAGCGGGCGACGGGAATCGAACCCGCGTATCTTGCTTGGGAAGCAAGCGCTCTACCATTGAGCTACGCCCGCGCAACCGCTCAGCTTCCGCCTGCGGCGCGGGCACCACCATACACCAGCCCGGCCGTGCGACCGGCCCCGCGTCGTCATTGAGCCCCGCGGACCCGTACGTCAGTGCACCGGGTCCGCTGCGGCGACCTCGCGCGCCCGCACCCGCCGCGTCGCCGCCCGGGCGCGCGAGCGACCGAACGCGTCCGCGTACCGCGTGAGCACCGGCCCGGCGATCACGATGGAGAACTCGCCGCGGATGGTCAGGGCCGCACCCGCGCGCCAGCGGCCGGCCACGCCGTTTCCCGAACGAAAGCGCACCAGGGGCCGCCGTTTCCCGAACGAAAGCGCACCAGGGGCCGCCGTTTCCCGAACGAAAGCGCGCCGGGGGCCGCTGGTAGAGTCCGAACCGCGCCCGGCCGCGGCCGGACGCGTCCGGCAGCCCCTGTCCCGGAAGGACGTCCCATGCGCGACACCACGGCCGACGCGGCCCAGGTCCCCGCCCGCCCCGACGACGCGGCGGTGTACCGCTACCTCGCGTTCGGGGAGACGGACCGCCCCTTCCTCGTCGGCGGTCCCCGGCCCGCACCGCCCGCCCCCGCCGCGACACCGTCCCCGGTCGCCGACCTCGAGCCGGTCCGCGCCGCGATCCGCGCCCACGGCGGCCCCCTGGCCTCGACCGCGCACCTGCACGGCCGCCCCGCCCCGACGCCTCCGGCTGCCGACGCGTCCCGTGGCCTGCGCGGTGCCGCGCGCACCCTGACCGCGACCCGCCGCGACGTCGCCGCCCGCCTGGCCGACTCCCGCGAGCGCGCCGACGTGCCCGTCGAGGCGCTGCTGAACTCCGCGTTCGTCGACGCCCGCGCGCACGAGCGCCCCGCCGACCGCGGCGTGCCGCGCGGGCGGCTCGCCGGCCTGGTGGACGCCGTCCTCCCGCCGGCCCGCCCCGCGGACGACGACGCCGCGGCCGGCCTGCTGCTCGCCCTGCGCGAGCCGGTCCGCGAGGTGTTCGCCTCCGACTCGTTCGCCGCCCGCCCGTACGCCGACGCGCCCACCGTCCGCGCGCTGTTCGAGGACTTCCTCGCCCACCCGCGCCGGCACGACCCCGAGCGCTTCTGGCGCCTGCTCAACCTCGAGCTCTGGCTGCGCGACGCGGTGGACGCGGACGCCGCCCCGGCCGGCCCCGCCGCCGCGGTCGACGAGGCCCCCGCCGCCCCGGCACCGGCCAAGCCGGACCACGAGCCGAACCCGGGCAAGGAGCTCGACCTGGTCTCCGCCGAGGACGGCCGCCGCTACCGCCGCTTCCCGGTGCAGACCGGCCTGGTGGACCGGGACACGGACCTGCAGGCCTACCTGCGCGGCGAGATCGAGGACTTCTTCCGCGACCTGCCCGCGGACGCGATGCCGCAGGACGCCCCGTGGCACTTCTCCGTGTCCGAGAAGATCGTGGCCATCACCCAGGGCCGCTCCTACTACACCTGGGAGGTCCGCCCCTCCGTGGCCGCCCGCGCCCTCTCCCGCCTGGTCACCCGCACGCCCGCGGGCATCGGCCTGGGCGACCCCACCACCATGCAGCTGGCCATCCAGGAGGCCGGACTGCCGCGCATCGTGCTCTCCGCGGCCGCCGGCGCCGCCGGCAAGGTCGCCGGCAAGCGCGGTGTGTTCTACAACGTGGTGGGCGGCAACGTCCGCGCGATCGACGGGCCCACCACCTACTCCACGTTCCCGGCCAACGTCTCGGCCAAGCTGCCCCCGGCCGAGCCGGACCGGGTGGCCGCCGAGGTCTCGGCGATGATCCGGGCGGCGGACATCCCGGCCTGGGCGAAGGCCTCCTTCGCCGGCACCGTCGTGATGGACGCCAACGACATCGGCCGCAACGCCCTCGGCAAGGACACCGCCGCGTCGGCCGCCGTCCTCGAGGCCGCCTTCGCGGACAACCCGCTGGGCCAGGGCCGCGAGCGCACCCCGCTGGCCGTCGTCGTGCGAATGGACTGAGCCGTGCTGCTCTCCGACCGCGACATCCGCGCCGAGCTCGACTCCGGCCGCGTGGGCCTGGACCCCCTCGACCCGGCGATGGTCCAGCCCGCGTCCGTGGACGTGCGCCTGGACCGGTTCTTCCGGCTCTTCGACAACCACCGGTACGCGCACATCGACCCGCGCCAGGAGCAGGACGAGCTGACCCGGCTGGTGGAGGTGGACCCGGACGAGGCGTTCATCCTGCACCCGGGGGAGTTCGTGCTCGGCTCCACCTATGAGCAGGTCACGCTGCCGGACGACCTCGCCGCCCGCCTCGAGGGCAAGTCCTCGCTGGGGCGGCTGGGCCTGCTGACGCACTCGACCGCCGGGTTCATCGACCCCGGGTTCTCCGGGCACGTCACGCTCGAGCTGTCCAACGTGGCCACGCTGCCCATCACGCTGTGGCCGGGGATGAAGATCGGCCAGCTGTGCTTCTTCCGGCTCTCCTCGGCGGCCCAGTCGCCGTACGGCACCGGGGCCAACCAGAACCGGTACCAGGGTCAGCGCGGGCCCACGGCCTCCCGGGCGCACCGCGACTTCCACCTCACCCGCATCGAGCGATGACCGGCGCCGCGCTCCCGCCGGTCGCCTCCGCCGCCCCGCGTCGCCAGGTGGCCGCGTGGGCGCTGTGGGACTGGGGCTCGGCCGCGTTCAACGCGGTCATGGTCACCTTCGTGTTCGGCACCTACCTGGCCTCGGACGCGTTCGGGCCGGACGAGCGGGGCACGGCGTGGCTCTCGACGGCGATGGCGGTGGCCGGCGTCGTCATCGCGGTCACCGCGCCCGTGCTGGGGCGGCGGGCGGACGGCGCGGGCCGGCGCCGCCTCTGGCTGGGGGTGATGACGGCGGCGGTGATCGCGTGCACCGCGGCGTGCTTCTTCGTCACGCCCCGGGAGTCCTCCCTGCTGCTGGGCGTCACCCTGATCGCCCTGGGCACCGTGTTCTTCGAGTTCGCGGAGGTGCAGGTCAACGCGATCCTCGTGCAGATCTCGACGCCGGCCACGATCGGCCGGATCTCGGGGATCGGCTGGGGAGCGGGCTACCTCGGCGGGATCCTGCTGCTGCTGATCGTGTTCGTGGGCTTCGTCTCGGGGGACGCGCACTGGTTCGGGATCACGGAGGACGAGGGGCTGAACATCCGGGTGGTCGCGCTGGTGGCCGCGGCGTGGTTCCTCGTGTTCGCGATCCCCGTGCTGGTGGCCGTGCCGGACCCGGCCCCCGCCCCGGCGGCGGACGGCGGGCCGCGCCGTGAGTCGGTGCTGGGCTCCTACCGCGAGCTCGGGGCCACGCTGGCCCGGATGTGGCGCGAGGACCGGAACACGCTGTGGTTCCTCGTGGCCTCGGCGGTGTTCCGCGACGGCGTGGGCGCGGTGTTCGTCTACGGCGCCATCCTGGGCACCACGGTCTACGGGCTGGCGGCCTCGGACGTGGTCCTGTTCGCGATCGCGGCCAACGTGGTGGCCGCCCTGGGCGCCTTCGTGGGCGGGCAGCTCGACGACGCAGTCGGCCCGCGCCGGGTGATCCTCGGTTCGCTGGCCGCCATGGTCCTCGTGGCCGGGGCGCTGTTCTTCGCCTCGGGCACCCTCGCGTTCTGGGTCGGCGGGCTGGCGCTGTGCCTGTTCGTGGGCCCGGTGCAGTCGGCCTCGCGCGCGTTCCTGGGCCGGCTCACCACGCCGCGGACGGCGGGCGAGGTGTTCGGGCTGTATGCCACCACGGGCCGCGCGGTCGGGTTCATCACGCCCGCGCTCGTGACGCTCGCGCTCGCCCTGCACCCGGACAACCGGGTGGTCATCCCCGTGATCGCCGTCGTGCTCGTGGCCGGTGGGCTGCTGTTCGCCCGGGTCACGGAGCCGATCACGCGGAGCGCGGAATCGGTCCGCTGACCCCGGGTGGGGCGCATCCCTCCGCTAGGCTGGACCGTACCCCCGCCCGTGCCTGACGAAGGGACCGCTTGCTCGTCATCCTGACCGCGCTCTTCGTCGTCGCGCTCGCCGCCCCGGTGATCTTCCGGTGGACGGGACGTCAGGGGTTCTATCTGCTCGCCGCCGCCCCCGCGGCGGGCTTCGTCTGGCTGCTCACCCAGCTGCCGCACGTGTTCGCGCTGCAGGAGGCGCTCGACGCCGGCCGGCCGGTCCCGGCCTCGGCGGCGCACCTGGACCGCGCCGTGCCGTGGGTGCCGTACCTCGAGATCGAGCTCGCGTTCCGCATGGACGTGCTGGCCGCGTTCATGTCCCTGATCGTGCTGGGAGTCGGCGCGCTGGTCCTGGCCTACTGCGCCCGCTACTTCCGGGAGCACGAGCCGCGCAACGCGGTGTTCGGCGGGCAGCTGCTGGCGTTCGCCGGCGCGATGTTCGGGCTCGTCACCACGGACGACCTGATGGTGCTCTACACCTTCTGGGAGATCACGTCTGTCCTGTCCTTCCTGCTGATCGGCTACTCGGGCCACCGCATCTTCGCCCGCCGCTCCGCCATCACCGCCCTGATCGTCACCACGTTCGGCGGCCTGGCCATGCTCGCGGGCCTGATCATGCTGGCCCACTTCGCCGGGTCCTGGCGGATCTCCGGGGTCCTCGAGGCCGCCCCCGCCCTCATGGCCGACGCCGGGCTGCGCGGGCTGCTCGAGGTCGCCGTCGCCCTGGTGCTGATCGGCGCCCTCACGAAGTCCGCCCAGGCCCCCTTCCACTTCTGGCTGCCGGGCGCGATGGCCGCGCCGACCCCCGTGTCCGCGTACCTGCACGCGGCGGCCATGGTGAAGGCCGGCGTCTTCCTCGTGGCCCGCCTGGCCCCGGAGTTCCACGGCCTCGCCATGTGGCAGGTCCTCGTGATCGGCGTGGGTCTGTGGACCCTGCTGCTCGGCGGCTGGCGCGCCCTGCGGCAGACAGACATCAAGCTCGTCCTCGCGTACGGCACGGTCTCCCAGCTCGGCTTCCTCATGGTGGCCAACGGGCTGGGCACCCGCGACGCCGCCATGGCCGGCCTCGCCATGCTCCTGGCGCACGCCCTGTTCAAGGCCCCCCTGTTCATGGTGGTCGGCATCATCGACCACGAGGCCGGCACGCGCGATCTGCGCCAGCTCTCCGGGATCGGCCGCCGCCACCCGGCCCTGGCCGCCGTCGCCGTGGTGGCGGGCCTGTCCATGGCCGGCCTGCCTCCGCTGTTCGGCTTCGTGGCCAAGGAGTCCGTCCTGGAGGGCCTGGCCGCCCACGGCGTGGCGCACGCGGACGTGTGGGGCTGGACGCCGCTCGTGCTCATGACCGTGGGCTCGGTGCTCACCTTCGCCTACACGTGGCGGTTCCTGTGGGGCTCGTTCGCCGCCAAGCGGGACGAGGAGGGGGCCGCGGTCCCCGTCACGCGCTTCCACACCCGCGTCACCACCCTCGAGCTGGCCCCGGCCGCGCTGCTCGCGCTCGCCGGCCTGGTGCTCGCCTTCCTGCCCGGCCCGGTGGAGGGGATCATCACCGCCCACACGGGCTCCCTGCCGCCGCTGGACCCGGAGGAGGCGCCGGCCTACCTGGCCCTGTGGCACGGCTGGACGCCCATCCTCGCCCTCTCCGCGGGGGTCTGGGTGCTCGGCGCGCTGCTCGCCCTCGGCCGGCCGGGAGTCGAGGCGTTCCAGCGCCGCGTCGAGTTCCCGGTCGACGCCCTGCGCACGTACCGGAAGATCACCGGCGCCCTCGACGAGGTCGCCATCTGGGTCACGGGGCGCACCCAGACCGGCTCCCTGCGCCGCTACCTGGGCATCATCCTGGCCACCGCGTTCCTGCTGCCGGCCGCGTTCCTGCTCTTCCCCGTGGGGCGCAGCGAGCGCACGCTGGCCACCTCGTTCCTCTCCGCGGACGTCGCCTGGTTCCAGACCCCGGCGCAGCTGGTCGTGGTGCTGATGATCGCCGTCGCCACCGTGTTCGCCGTCCGCGCGCGCCGCCGCTTCAAGGCGATCATGCTGGTGTCCGTGACCGGCTACGGCGCCGCCGCCCTGTTCGCGATGCGCGGCGCCCCGGACCTCGCGATCACCCAGGTGCTCGTGGAGACCATCATCCTGGTCACCCTCATCCTGGGCCTGCGCGTGCTGCCGCCGGACTGGTACGACCGCCGCACCGGCTCGCGGCGGATCGCCCGTATGGCGGTCGCCGGCGGCTTCGCCCTGACCATGATGTGGATCGCCGCCACCGCGCTGGCCGCCCGCACGGCGGAGCGGATCTCGCTGCCCATGCCGGAACTCGCCTACACGGACGGCTACGGCACGAACGCCGTGAACGTCACCCTCGTGGACATCCGCGCGTGGGACACGTGGGGCGAGATCACGGTGCTGGCCGCCGCGGCCACCGGCGTGGCCTCCCTGATCTTCCTGCAGCACCGCGACGGGCGCACCCGCAGCATCGACGACGTCGCCCCCGGCTCCGTCGGCGACTTCGGCGCCGACTCCTCGCTCGGGGCCCGCGAGCTGTCCGTCGTGCGCAGCTTCGCTGTGGACGATCGCAAGGGCCAGTGGCTCGTGGCCGGCCACACGATGGCCCCCGAGCGGCGCTCGATCATCCTCGAGGTCGTCACCCGCTTCATGTTCCCGATCATGATGCTGCTCTCCGTCTACCTGCTGCTGGCCGGGCACAACACCCCCGGCGGCGGCTTCGCCGGCGGCCTGCTCGCAGGCCTGGCCCTCACGCTGCGCTTCCTCGCCGGCGGCCGGTACGAGCTGCAGGAGGCCTCCGTGATCCCGGCCGGGCCCATGATCGGCCTGGGCCTGGCGATCGCCACGCTCACCGGGATCGCCCCGCTCTTCTTCGGCGGGCAGATCCTGCAGTCCTATGTGGTGGAGTTCACCGACCTGCCGCTGTTCGGCGACGCCCTCAAGCTGGTCTCGGCCACGGCGTTCGACATCGGCGTGTACCTCGTGGTGGTCGGGCTCGTGATCGACGTGCTGCGCTCGCTCGGCGGTGAGGTGGACCGCCGGGGCGAGGAGGCCCGCCGCGCCCGCCTGCGCGCCGCGGCCCGCCGTCGTCATCCGCGCATGCCCACCCCGTCCACCCCCGACGCCCCGGAGGCCGCCCGATGATGACCGTCGACCTGGCCCTGCTCCTGGCGATGGGCGTGATGTTCGCCGGGGGGATCTACCTGGTGCTCGAGCGCAGCCTGACGCGCATCCTGCTCGGCATCGTGCTGATCAACAACGGCGCCATCATGCTGCTGTTCCTCGCCTCGGGCGGCACGGGCCTGGCCCCGCTGTTCGTGCGCGGACGGGACCCGCACGAGTACGCGGACACGCTGCCGCAGGCGCTGATCCTCACCGCGATCGTGATCGGCTTCGCCGTGGTCGCGTTCCTGACCGCCATGATCTACCGCTCGTGGCTGCTCGTCCGCGAGGACGAGGTCGAGGTGGACGCGGAGGACGTCAAGATCGCCCGGATGCCCGCCTGGGACGCGGAGGACGACGCGGAGCTCGTGGAGGAGTCCTCCGAGTTCCTGGACGACGCCGCGGACCCCAACGCCCACTACGAGCACGCGACGGAGGCACGGCCCCAGGTGCAGCACGCCACGCCCGCCCCCCAGGCGCCCACCGGATCCGGGGCAGCGTCCCGCGGCCGCCGTCCCGAGGGCGGGGAGCGCGCATGAGCATCGGTTCCGTCCCCCTGACCGACCTGGCCCCGCTGGCCGTCATGCTGCCCGTGCTGGGCGCGGCCGTGACCTTCATGCTCGTGCGCCGCCCCCGCGCGCAGATCACCGTCACGGTCTCCGCGCTCGTGCTCACCCTCGTGCTGGACGCGCTGCTGCTGGCCGCGGTCTGGGACACCGGGGTCGCGGCCGTCCACCTCGGCGGCTGGCCGGCCCCGCTGGGCATCAGCCTCGTGGTGGATCGGCTCTCGGCCCTCATGCTCGTGGTGTCGGCGCTGATCACCCTGGCGGTGCTGCTGTACGCCTCGGCGCAGGGGCTGATCAACCGGGACGAGGGTGGGCCGGTCTCGATCTTCCACCCCACGTTCCTGATCCTCGTGGCGGGCGTGTCCAACGCGTTCCTCGCCGGCGACCTGTTCAACCTCTACGTGGGCTTCGAGATCCTCCTGACGTCCTCCTACGTGCTGCTGACCATGGGGGGCACCGCCCAGCGCATCCGCGCGGGCATCACCTACGTGGTGGTCTCCGTGCTCTCCTCGGTGGTGTTCCTGATCGCGATCGCGATGATCTACGCGGCCACCGGCACCGTGAACATGGCGGACCTGGCCGTGAAGCTGGGCGAGCTGCCCACCGACGTGCAGATGGTCCTGCACGTGCTGCTCCTGGTGGGCTTCGGCATCAAGGCGGCCGTGTTCCCGCTGTCCTTCTGGCTGCCGGACTCGTACCCCACCGCGCCCGCCCCGGTGACCGCGGTGTTCGCGGGCCTGCTCACCAAGGTGGGCGTGTACGCGATGATCCGCACCGAGACGCTGCTCTTCCCGGGGGAGCACGTCAACGCGCTCCTGCTCGTGGTGGCCGCGCTGACCATGGTGGTGGGCATCCTCGGCGCGCTGGCCCAGACGGACATCAAGCGCATCCTGTCCTTCATCCTCGTCTCCCACATCGGCTACATGATCTTCGGCCTGGGCCTGGCCACGGAGGCGGGGCTGGCGGCCACCGTGTACTACGTGGCCCATCACATCACCGTGCAGACCGCGCTCTTCCTCGTCACGGGCCTGATCGAGAACCGCGCCGGCACAGCGAACATCGACCGCCTCGGGTCCCTGGCGAAGGTCTCCCCGTTCGTGAGCGTCCTGTTCCTCGTGCCCGCGCTCAACCTCGGCGGCATCCCGCCGTTCTCCGGCTTCCTCGGCAAGGTCGGCCTGCTGCGCGGCGGCGTCGAGCAGGCCACGCCCCTGGCCTACACGCTGGTGGGCGTGTCCCTGCTCGTGTCCCTGCTGACCCTGCTCGTGGTGGTGCGCGTGTGGACCCGCGCGTTCTGGCGCCGCGTCGAGGACGTGGAGCACCCGCCCGCCCAGCTCGTGGCCGCCTACGAGCGGGCCGTCGCCCGTGGCGAGCGCCCCCGCCCGCTCGAGCCGGGCCTCGTGCTGCCCACCACGGCGCTCGTGGGCCTGACGCTGGTGTTCACGGTGGCCGCCGGTCCGCTGTTCGCGCTGGCCGACGAGGCCGCCACGGACATGCTCGACCGCTCGCCCTACATCGCGGCGGTGCTCGACGACGCCGCGGCCGAGCGGGCCGCGGCCACCCTCAGCGTCGACCCGACGGAGGTGCACGATGCCCGGAAGTGACTCCGCCCGCCGCGGCGTGGTGCGCCCCGACCGGATCCGGGGCATCGTGGCCCAGTGGCCGCTGATCCTCGTGATGGTGGCCGTGTGGTGCGCCCTGTGGCAGGACTTCGCTCCGCACGTGGCCCTGACCGGCCTCGCCTTCGCGCTGCTGATCATCGGGCTCTTCCCGATGCCGAGCATCCCGTTCAGCGGCCGTCTGAACCCCTGGTGGTCCCTCGTGTTCACGGTGCGGTTCCTCGTCGACGTCGTGCGCGCCTCAGTCAACGTGGCCGGGACGGTGCTGCTGCGTGGCCGCCGCGCCCGCGGCTCGATCGTGGGCGTCCCGCTGCGCAGCCACGACGACCTCATCATCACGCTCGTCAGCCACGCCCTGGCCCTGGTGCCGGGCTCGATCGTGCTGGACGTGGACCGGGTCCGCTCCGTCCTGTACCTGCACGTGCTCGACGCGACCACGGACGAGGACGTGGCGGGCTTCCGCGCCAAGGCCCTCGACGTGGAGGCGGGCATCATCCGCGCCGTCGGCACGCGTGAGGACCTCGAGCTGGTCCGCCGCTTCCCGAGTTCGGCGCCCCCCGCCGCCCGCCCCCCGAAGGAGGAGGCCTGATGGACCCCATGGACCTGGCCACGTGGGCCGGCGGGGCGCTGCTCGTGGTCGGCGCCGTCGGTGCGCTCTACCGGATCGTGCGCGGCCCCTCGCTGCTGGACCGGGCGGTCGCCACGGACGTGCTGCTCGTGGTGTTCTCCGGGATGCTCGTCCTGGAGATGGCCGTGCACCGCCACACCCACCACGTGGTCCTCGTGGTGCTGGCCGCCACCGTCGGCTTCGTCGGCTCGGTGACGGTGGCGCGCTTCGCGGAGGACCGGCGCCCGGACCACTCGCTCGAGGACCAGGCGCGCGTGCCCGGCACCACGGACGTGCCGGGCGGGGAGGAGGGCCGATGACCGACACCGCCACGCTCCTGGACTGGCTGGCCGCGTTCCTGCTCGTCAGCGGTGCCTTCTTCTCCCTGGTGGCCGGCGTGGGCCTGTTCGTGCTCCCGGACCTGCTGGCCCGCATGCACGCCGCCGCCAAGCCGCAGGTCCTCGGCCTGCTGCTCATGCTCGCCGGGCTGGCGATCGAGTGGCGGTCGTGGGTGTGGCTGCCCGTGCTGTTGCTGGCGTGGGTCACCCAGATGGTCACGGCCCCGGTGGCCTCCCACCTGGTGGGCCGTACGGGCTACCGCACCAAGCACGCCCGCCGTGAGCTGCTGCACCGGGACGAGCTGGCCGCCGTCGTCCGTCGCGCCGAGCCCCCGGCGGACCCCGGGCCGCGCCGCGCCGGCGCCCGGCCGCGCGGGCGCCGCTGACACCACCCCGCATAGCACGACGGCCGCCGTCCGGATCCCTCCGGGCGGCGGCCGTCGTCGTGGTGGTGGCGGGGCGGCTCAGACCTCGTGGTCCACGCGGTGCGCGGTGGACTCGGACACCTTGCGGATCGCGGCGCCGGCGCCGCGCTGGCCGGCGACCTTCAGCAGCGCCGCGACGCCCGCGGAGATGAACGCGAAGGACAGGGCCTCGATGAGGGGCAGCGTCTCGTCGGCCGCGTCGTTCGGGGCGCTGTGGCCGGTGACGAGCCGCCAGCCGCCCGCCACCACGCGGGAGCCGACGATGCCGCCGACCAGCGTGATGCCGGCGGACAGGGCCTTCTGGGCGAGCGTGTTCATGGTGCGCCTTCCGTGGTCGGGGATCTCACGTGCGGTTGCGGCCGCGGCCGACGACGCCGGACGGGCCGGTCCCCAGCCTAGCCCGCGGTGGGCACCGGGTCGCCGCTGACGTGCCGGCCGGGGTCGCCGTCGGCGTCCAGATGGGCCTGCAGCATGCCGGTGAGCTCGTGGTCCACGGGGATCTCGACGCCGTCGACGGCGCGCACCGGCAGGACGCCGCGCACCGAGGAGACGAGCCAGACGCCCTCGGCGCCCTGGAGGTCCGCCGGGACGAGCGGGCCGTAGCCGAGCTCCCAGCCGTCCGCGTGGGCGGCCGCGAAGATCACGGCCTGCGACGTGCCGGCGAGGATGCCCTTCTGGCGCAGCGGGGTGAGGAGGCGGCGGACGCCGTCCTCCCCGGTGCGCACGATCAGCACCGTGGAGGTGGGGCCCTCGAGCAGGTAGCCGTCCGCGCTGGTGAAGACGACGTCGTCGGCGCCGTGCGCGCGGGCGTAGCGCAGGGCGGCCATGTTCACGGCGTAGGAGAGGGTCTTCGCGCCGGTGAGCAGCCACGGGGAGCGCTCGGGGGCCTGCGAGTCGATGCCGCGGTCCAGCAGCAGCACCCGCAGCCCCCGCTGCCGCTCCTCGTCCTGGATCGCCGGGGCCGGGCTCAGCAGCGCCCACGCGGTGGGCGTGGGCACCGCGCCGGGAGCCGCGTCCGGGCCGCGGGTGACGGTCAGGCGCACGGCGAGACGGTCCCCGGGCGCGACGTCGTTGGCCTCGGTGAACGCCCGCAGGCCGAGCGCGACGGCGGCCTCCCACGCCGCCGCCTCGGGGGCGGCCAGCTGCAGGGCGGCGGCGGACGCGGCCAGCCGGCCGAGGTGGGCTCCGAGCTTGCGCATGCGCAGGGTCCCGAGCCCGTCGGCGACGGCGAGCGCCGTCTCGAAGATGCCGTCGCCGCGCGTGACCCCCTGGTCCGTGACGCTCAGGTGCGGGACGGCCGGGTCCGCGAGCCGCGGGGCGGGGGCGCCGTCCGCGTCCGTCTCGAGCAGGACGAGGACGGGCGAGCCGGCGGCGGGGGAGAAGGCGGTGGGACGCATCCGCCCAGGATAGATGCCCGCCCCCGGCCGATCGGGGCCGGGGGCGGGCATCAGTCGGGGGCGGTCAGGCCCGGTGGGCGCCGCCGTCCGGGGCGGGGACGGAGGGCTGCGCCGGGGCGTGGGCGCGCTCGAGCTGGGCGCCCTCCACGTCCACGTCCGGCATGATCCGGTCGAGCCAGCGCGGCAGCCACCACGCCTTCTCGCCGAGCAGGTGCATCAGCGCCGGCATCAGGAGCAGGCGCACCACGAACGCGTCCAGCAGCACGCCGAAGGCCAGGCCGAAGCCCATCGGGCGGATCATCGCGTCGTGGGCGAAGATGAACCCGCCGAACACGGAGATCATGATGATCGCCGCGGCGATCACGACGGCCCGGCCCGAGCGCAGGCCGGTCAGCACGGCCTGGCGGGCGGGCAGGCCGTGGGCGTAGGCCTCGCGCATGCCGGAGGCGATGAACAGCTGGTAGTCCATGGCCAGGCCGAACAGCACGCCGATCATGATGGTCGGCAGGAAGCTGAGCACGGGGCCGGGGTTGTGGACCCCGAACACCGAGCCGAGCCAGCCCCACTGGTAGATGGCCACCACGCCGCCCATGGCGGCGAACATGGAGAGCACGAACCCGCCGGTGGCGATCAGCGGCACCAGGATCGAGCGGAACACCAGCACCATGATCAGCAGGGACAGGCCCACCACCACGCCCAGGTAGAGGGGCAGGGCGTCGGAGAGCTTCTCCGAGACGTCGATGAACCCGCTGGTCATGCCGGCCACGCCGAGGTTGGAGGCCTCGCCGGCCGGCTCGGTGGCGCGCAGGTCGCGCACCAGCTCCTCGGTGGAGACGGCGTTCGGGCCCTCCTCGGGCAGCACCTGGAACATGGTGACGGTGCGGTCCTCGTTGAAGCCCGCGGGCACCACGGCGTGCGCGTGCTCGAGGCCGGCGAGCTGCTCGCCCACCGCCAGGCGGGCGTCCTCGGCCGCGTCCTCGTCCAGGCCGGCGGGCAGGTCCACGGTCACCACGAGCGGGCCGTTGTAGCCCTCGCCGAACTTCTCGGCGGTGAGCTCGTACGCAACCTGCGAGTCGGAGCCCTCCGGCTCGGACCCGCCGTCCGGCAGGCCCAGGCGCATCGAGCCGACCGGCAGGGCCACGAGCACCAGCAGGGCGACGGCCGCCAGGGCCGAGGCGATCGCGGCCGGGGTGGACATGGTCGAGCGGCGCCCGGCGCGGCGCACGGCGGCGGAGCCCTCGGCGACGGAGGCGGGACCCTCGTCGGCGAGGCGGGCCCGCTCCTTCTTCGAGAGGATCCGCATCCCGGCCAGGGAGAGCAGGGCCGGGGTCAGGGTGACGGCCACCAGCACGGCCACGGCCACGCAGACCGCGCCCACGGTGCCCATCAGGCCCAGGAACGGGATGCCGGTGACGTTCAGGCCCACGAGGGCGACGATCACGGTGATGCCGGCAAACACCACGGCGTTGCCGGAGGTGCCGTTGGCCAGCGCGATCGACTCGTGCAGGCCCGTGCCGCGACGCAGCTCCTGGCGGTGCCGGTTGACGATGAACAGCGCGTAGTCGATGCCCACGGCCAGGCCCAGCATCACCCCGAGCACCGGGGTCACGGAGATCATCTCCACGGCGGAGGAGAACGCGAGCGCCCCGGCGGCGCCCACGCCCACGCCCACCAGCGCGTTGACCAGCGGCAGACCCGCGCCCACGAGGGTGCCGAGCATGACCACCAGCACGATCGCGGCGACCACGAGGCCCACGACCTCGCCCGGGCCGAGCAGGGAGGACACGGTGGCGTTGAGCTCCTGGGAGGGATGCACGGCGACGCCGTCGATGTCCGCGCCGGTGAGGGCGCCGGTGACCGCCTCCTTGTCCTCGGCGGTGACGTCCGGGGTCGGCGTGGTGAAGGTGACGATCCCGACGGCGGTGCTGCCGTCCTCGGACACGGTGCGGAAGTCCTCCGCGAGGGCCAGGGTGCGCTCGCCGCGCTCGGCCTCGACGCGGCCGTCGTCCAGCTCGGCGCGGCCGTCGGCGAGGTCGGCCTCGGCCTGGTCCAGGCGCTCCGCGCCGGCGGCCAGCTGGGCCCGGCCGTCCTCGAGCTCGGCGACGCCGCGCTCGTACTCGGCCCGGCCCTCGTCGATCTTCTGCTGCTGCGCGTCGAGCTCGGCCTCGGCCGCGTCCAGGGCCTGCTGCCGTCCCGCGGCCACCTGCTCGCGGCCGGCCTCGAGCTCGGCCTCGGACTCCTGCAGCTGCTGCCGGCCGGCGGCGAGTCGGGCGGCGCCGTCGTCGGCCTCCGCCTGGGCGGCCGCGAGCTGTTCGGCGCCCGCGTCGGCCTCGGCCTGGGCGGCCTCCAGCTGCGCGCGGGCGGCGTCGGCCTGGTCCTGACCGGCCGCCAGCTGTGCCTCGCCGGCGGCGAGCTGCGCCTCCTGGTCGGCGAACTGCGCGGCGACCTGCTCCGCCGGGATGCCGGCGGCCTCGGCCTCGGCCAGCGCGGCGTCCCGGGCCTGCTCGAGCTCGGCGCGGCCCGCGGCCAGCTGCTCGGCCTGGGCGTCGAGCTCGGCCTGCCCGGCCTCGAGCTCGGCCCACCGGGCGTCGAGCTCGGCCTGCGCGGCCTCGAGCTCCTGACGCTGTGCGTCGAGCTTGGCCTGGCCGGCCTCGAGGCGCTCCGCCTGCTCCTCGAGCTCGGCGCGGCCGGCGTCGAGCTGCTCCTGGCCTTCGGCCACCTGCTGCTCGGCCTCCCGGAGCGGGGCCAGGGCCTCGGCCGGCAGGGCCTCCAGGCCACGCTCCTCGAGGTCGGCGCGCGCGGCGTCGAGCTTCGCCTGCCCCTCCTCCAGCTGGGCGGCGGCCTCGGCCAGGCGCTGCTCGCCCGCGTCGGCCTCGGCCGTGCGACGCTCGAGCTCGGCCCGGCCGTCCTCGATCTCCTGGCGTCCGTCCGCGAGGCGCTGCTCGCCGTCGGCCAGCTCGGTGCGGCCCTCGTCCAGCCGGGTGCGGGCGTCGTCCTGCTGGGCCTGGGCCTCGAACGGGTCCACGACGCCCTCCACGGCCGGCTGCTCGGCGACGTCGTCCAGCAGGGCGGTGATCTGCTCGCGCTGGGCGTCGGTCAGGGGGGAGCCGTCCTCGGTGGTGAACACGACCTGGCCCCTGCCGCGGGAGGCTTCGGGGAACTCCTCCTTGAGACGGTCCGTGACCTGGGCGGTGGGGGTGCCGGGGATGGTGACGGTGGAGGAGAGCGTGCCGCCGAAGGCGAGGAACCCGCCGACGGCGAGGGCCAGGGCGAGCACCCAGGCGAGGATCACGAGGAGGGGGCGGCGGGCGGCGCCGAGGCCGAGACGGTAGAGCAGTGTCGCCATGGGAAGGGGAGGTCTCCTTGCGCTGGGGTGGGACGCGGCCGGACGCGGCGCGCCGCCTCCGATGCTACACCTAAGCGGAGCGAACCGCTCCGGTCCGGGCGGCGCCGCCGTCAGGTGGAGGGCAGGCGCAGGATCAGGTCCGCCGCGGCGCGCGGGGCGTGCCGGGCCAGGTAGTCCTCCTCCTGTGCGGCCCAGCGGTCCCAGTGCGGGGCGAAGGTCTCGCCGTCCCGGGCCAGCGCCCGCGTGCGCCGGGCGGGGGTCTCGAGCTCGAGCCACACCGCCAGGTCGAGCAGCGGTCGGGCGGCGGAGCTGAGCGCGCCCACGCCCTCGCACACCACGACGTCGGCCGGCGCGGTCCACCGCGGCGGGCCGGGGGCGGCGCGGTGCCAGTCCCACGTGGTCCAGGTCGCCGTGCCCCGCTCCCGCAGCGCGCGGACGGCGGCCGGATAGGGGCCGTCGTCGCCCACCGCCGCGGCCAGCCCGTCCCAGCCCCGGTACATGGACTCGATCTCGATCACCTCGACCCGCGCGAACGGTGCGATCCGGGCCGCGAGCGCGGCGGCGAGGACGGTCTTGCCCGACCCCGAGCGGCCGTCCAGGCCGATGAGCGCCGGTCGGGTCACGGGTCCTCCGGGGCGGGGTCCGTCAGTGCGGCGGTGGCCGCCTCGAGCACCCGCACCGCGGCCCGCAGCTCCGCGGCGGAGAATCCCTCGAGGGCGGCGCTCAGCCGCTGGGACATCGGTTCGAACGCGCGCTGTCCGTCGCGGCGGGCCGTGTCCGTGTGCTCCACCAGCACGCGCCGCCGGTCGCCCTCGTCCCGGCGGCGGCGGACGTGGCCCGCGGCGGCCAGGCGGTCCACGAGGGCGGTGGCCGAGGCCCGGGTGAGGTGCAGGTGGGCGCCGAGGTCCGAGGCCGTGACGGGCTCACCGGCCTCCGCGCGGGCCATCAGGAGCGCGAGGGCTCTGAGGTCCGTGCGGTGCAGGCCGACGCCGCGGCCGGCCTCGTCGACGGCGTGCTCCGCGCTCTCGCTGAAGACGCGCAGCGCGTGGACCACGGCGAGGTGCTCCGCGGGGGCGGAGGGGGGCTGCGTGGTCATGGCCGGGAGTCTAGCCAGCCCCCATGGTTGTTTGATCATCGAACCATCCCCTACGCTCGGTGGCATGCCCACCCCGCCTGACCTCTCCGCCTTCCGCACCCCCGCCGCGCCGGGGCGTCCCCCTCGGGGGCTGCGGCTGGGCCTGGCCGCGGCGCTCGCCGTGGTCTGGTTCGCCGTGCTCGGCCTGGGCGGCCCCGTGTTCGGCAAGATCGGCGACGTCTCCTCGAACGACCAGGCCACCTTCCTGCCGGCGTCGGCCGAGTCCACCCGCGCGGGGGAGGAGGCGGCGGCGTTCCAGGACGGCGAGGCCGTGCCCGCCGTCGTCGTGGGTCCGGCGAGCACCGCGGACCCCGCGGCCGCCTTCCCCGCGCTCGCGGACCTCGCGGGCCGGCTGGGCGAGGTGCCGGGCGTGGCCGACGTCGCCGGCCCGATCCCCTCCGACGACGGCGCGGCGGTGCAGTTCCTGGCCTTCGTCGACTCCTCGGCCGGGGCCGAGCGGCCCGTGGCCGACGTGGTGGCCGACCTGCGGGAGGTCGTGGCGGACCCGGCGGCCGCCGAGCCCGCCCTCGCCGGGACCGTGGCCGCGGACACCGAGTGGCACGTGGGCGGTCCGGCGGGCCTGGTCGCGGAGCTGGGCGGCGCGTTCGCGGGGATCGACGGGCTGCTGCTCGTGGCGCTCGTGGTGGTGTTCGTGATCCTCGTGGCGGTCTACCGCTCCGTCCTGCTGCCGGTCCTCGTGCTCCTGACGGCCGTGGCCGCGCTCTGCGGCGCGATCGTGGCCGTCTACGGGATGGCCGTGGCGGGCTGGATCCAGCTCAACGGCCAATCCCAGGGCATCCTCTCGATCCTCGTGATCGGCGCGGCCACGGACTACTGCCTCCTGCTCGTGGCCCGGCACCGCGAGGAGCTGCTGGTCCGGGCGGACGTCGGGGAGGCGCTGCGGGCCGCCGTGCGCGGGTCCTTCGGCGCGATCACCGCGTCCGCCTCGACCGTGGCCCTCGCCCTGCTGATCCTGATGGCCTCGGACCTCAACTCGACGCGTTCCCTCGGCCCCGTGGCCGCCACGGGTGTGGCGTTCGCGTGGCTCGCCGCCCTGACCCTGCTGCCGGCGCTGCTGCGGCTGACCGGGCGGGCCGCCTTCTGGCCCACGATCCCGTCCCCCGAGCGCGCCCGCCGTCGCGCGGAGCGCCATGCCGCCCGGGGCCGGGCCTTCACCCCGCCGTTCGACGGCGCGGGCCGACCCGTCGCCGGCCTCGAGGAGGACCACGGGGTGTGGACGCGGGTGGGCGCCGTCGTCGCGCGCCGGCCCCGTCTCGTCTGGGTCGCCACGACGGTCGTGCTCCTCGCCCTCTGCGGCGGTCTGCTGCAGCTGCGCGCGGACGGCGTCGCCCAGGAGGACGTGCTGCTCGGCGACTCCGACGCCCGGCAGGCCCAGGCCCTGCTGAGCGAGCACTTCGACGCCGGCGCGGGCGCTCCCGCCCAGATCCTCGCGCCGGCCGGGGACGCCGAGGCGGTGCTCGCCGCCGTCGCGGAGGACCCCGGCGTGGCCGAGGCGGAGGTCACCGCGGACGCCCCCGGGACCGCCGCGGTCCCGCCCCCGAGCGCGCTCGAGGCGGAGGGCGGGACGGGCGCCGCGTCCGCGCCGGAGCCGCAGCCTCGCGTGGTGGACGGCCGCGTGCTGGTCTCGGCCACCCTGGCGGACCCGGGCGAGTCCCTCGCCGCGCAGCAGACCGTGGCCCGCCTGCGCGACCGGCTCGCGGATCTCCCCACCTCGGGCGAGATCCTCGTGGGCGGCCCGGCGGCCCAGGCGTTGGACACGAACGTCACCACGCAGCGCGACCTGCGGGTCGTCATCCCGCTGATCCTCGCGATGCTGCTGGTCATCCTCGCGGTGCTGCTGCGCTCGCTCCTGGCGCCCGTGCTGCTCGTGGCGGCCACCGTGGTCAGCTTCGGTGCGGCCCTGGGCGTCTCGGCCCTCGTGTTCCGGCACGTGTTCGGCTTCGAGGACGCCGACCCCACCGTGCCGCTGTACGGCTTCGTCTTCCTCGTGGCCCTCGGGATCGACTACACGATCTTCCTGATGACCCGGGCGCGGGAGGAGACGCCGCGGCACGGCACGCGGGCGGGCGTGCTGCGCGCCCTCACCGTCACGGGCGGGGTCATCACCTCGGCCGGCGTCGTGCTGGCGGCCACCTTCGCCGCGCTCGCGGTGATCCCGCTGATGTTCATGGTGCAGCTGGCGTTCATCGTGGCCTTCGGCGTGCTGCTGGACACCCTGGTGGTGCGCACGCTGCTGATCCCGGCCCTCGTGTGGGACATCGGCCCGAAGGTCTGGTGGCCGGCCAAGGCCGCCTGACCTGGTCGGTCCCGGACCCTTCCCGACGACGGCCCGCACCTCCTCCGCCGAGGTGCGGGCCGTCGTCGTCCCGACACGGCGGGCGTGGGGCGTCGGTCAGTCGCCGAGGGTGAAGTCCACCATCAGCAGGTGGGACAGCGCCACGGAGTGACCGGAGTGGGAGTGGAAGGGCTTGCCCAGCGCGCGCAGGGCCTCCACTGTGCGGTCTGTGCGCGCCATGGCACGGCCCATGATGAAGCGACGCACCTCCGGGCGGGCGGCGGCCCGGTCGATGTCCTGCAGCCAGCGCTGGAAGCCGGCGGACAGGGGATCGTCCGGGTCGGCTGTCTCGACCGTGTCGTCGCCGTAGGCCGTGCCGGCGGCGAGCCGGTCCGAGGCGGGCAGGACGAGCAGGCTCTCGAGCTCCTGCGCGGTGGGTGCCTTGCGGGCGTTGTCGTAGTCCACGTCCTTGAGCCCGGGGGCGAGTGACTCCATGACGTCGAAGTAGAAGCGGCGGCGCACGTCCTGGGGGAGGGAGGTGAGGGCCCGGATCGCGTACTTCGAGTTGAGCGGCATGAACAGCGGGCGGGCCTTCGGGATGTGGCCGAAGTGGAAGCGGTTCCGGAACTCGAGGTAGTGTTGGATGCTCGGCACGACGCCCGGGGCGGTCTGCTTCAGTTGCTCCTGCGTGGTGGCCATCTCCTCCTGCCAGAGGGCGAAGTCGGCGGCGGGCATCTTCTCCTTGAACGGCTCCAGCAGGCGCAGCGGCTCGGCATGCCGGTAGTACTGCTTGATGGTGCCGCCACCGCCGCCGTGTGCATGCACCTCGAACGGGTTCTGGAACGTCGACGACATGTAGACCGGGGTGTACACGCCGAGGCTGTTCTCCCGCCAGTGGCGGTAGGCGCGGGACCCGGACACCAGGGTGCGGGTGGGCGGCTTGGGGCCGTTCACCGTCAGGCCGTGGGCCTCGGCGATCCCCTTTGCGACGGCCAGATCCTCCTTCTGGTTGACGCCCGAGTGCAGCCAGAACCGGTCCGAGTCCGTGCGGAACAGGCCGGACTCGAGGAGGAACGCGAACACCGTGCGGGAGTCCACGCCGCCGCTGAGGTCCGCGGTGAAGGTGACCCGCGGGTCCGCGAGCAGGGCGCGGGTGCGCCCGCGCCAGACGTCGAGGTACTCCTGGAGCGCCGCCTCGTACTCGAGCGGCTGGAGCTCGGGGGCGCGCTCGAGGGAGAGGACGCTGCCGCGGATCACCACGACGGTGCCGACCGGCAGGAGTCGGATCTCGTCGAACGGGGTCTGGAAGATGGACAGCTGCATGGTCAGCGTCTGGCGGAGGGCGAACGGACGGAGCCTGCCGAGCCGGGGCGTGAGCGTCATGCCCTCGGTGCGCAGGTGCTCCACCAGCCCGCTGTAGGAGGAGCCGAGCGCCCAATCGTCGCCGCTGCGGTAAAGGAAGAGACGGCCCAGACCGCTGGCGTCCGTGCCCACCTCGAAACGGCGGCCGAAGAGCCTGCCCGCCCGGCGTGCGACCACGTAGCAGCCGTCCTCGCCGGGGCCGACGGTGCGGCCGGTGCGCGCGCGATACGCAGTCATGCCCGCGGGCCCGTGCACGTAGTCCGTGCCGACGAAGGCGTATCCCTCGAACTGCTCTTTGGGTCGCATGCGACTCGAGAGGATGAGCACGTGTCACTCCTGGGTTGCGGGTCCGATTTCCAGAAGTCTAGTCAGCACCTGTGCGCCGGCACCGAGAGGGGCTCGGCAGGGCGCCCGCGAGATGCCTGAGAGGGGGATTCACGGAGGGTGTGACGAGGATCACCGACGGGCGGGAATGAAGCGCACGGGGGTGTGGTTGCACTGCACGACACCAGAACATGAGTCGAGGTGACTCAGGTTTCTTGACAGACCTTCCGCCCCGGTGGCAGGTTGAGTCCAGAACGCTCAAGGGCGGCCGGCACCGGTCGGCCGCGGTCACCTCGAGCAGCAGTCGACGAAAGGACACATGATGTCGCGAGCAGTGGGTATCGATCTTGGCACCACCAACTCCGTGGTTGCCGTCCTCGAGGGTGGCGACCCGGTCGTCATCGCGAACGCCGAGGGCGCCCGCACCACCCCGTCCGTCGTCGCGTTCTCCAAGGGCGGGGACGTCCTGGTCGGCGAGGTCGCTAAGCGCCAGGCCGTCAACAACCCCGAGCGCACCTTCGCGTCCGTCAAGCGCCACATGGGCACCGACTGGACCACCGAGGTGGACGGCAAGAAGTACACCCCGCAGGAGATCTCGGCCCGCACGCTGATGAAGCTCAAGCACGACGCCGAGGAGTACCTGGGTGAGAAGGTCACCGACGCGGTGATCACCGTGCCCGCCTACTTCAACGACGCCGAGCGCCAGGCCACCAAGGAGGCCGGCGAGATCGCGGGCCTGAACGTCACCCGTATCATCAACGAGCCCACCGCGGCCGCCCTGGCCTACGGCCTGGAGAAGGGCAAGGAGGACGAGCTCATCCTGGTCTTCGACCTGGGCGGCGGCACCTTCGACGTGTCCCTGCTCGAGGTCGCCAAGGACGAGGACGACTTCGCCACCATCCAGGTGCGCGCCACCGCCGGCGACAACCGCCTCGGCGGCGACGACTGGGACCAGCGGATCGTGGACTGGCTGCTCCAGCAGGCCAAGTCCAAGGGCGCGGACCTGTCCAAGGACAAGATCGCCCTGCAGCGCCTGAAGGAGGCAGCGGAGCAGGCCAAGAAGGAGCTCTCCTCGGCCACCTCCACCAGCATCTCGCTGCAGTACCTGTCCGTGACCCCCGAGGGCCCGGTGCATCTGGACGAGCACCTGTCCCGCGCCAAGTTCCAGGACCTCACCAAGGACCTGCTCGAGCGCACCCGCAAGCCGTTCGAGGACGTCATCAAGGAGGCCGGCGTCAAGGTCTCCGACATCGACCACGTGATCCTCGTCGGCGGCTCCACCCGCATGCCCGCCGTCTCCGAGCTCGTGAAGGAGCTGACCGGCGGCAAGGAGCCCAACAAGAGCGTGAACCCGGACGAGGTCGTCGCCATCGGCGCGGCGGTGCAGGCCGGCGTGCTCGCCGGTGAGCGCAAGGACGTGCTCCTGATCGACGTGACCCCGCTGTCGCTGGGCATCGAGACCAAGGGCGGCGTGATGGCCAAGCTCATCGAGCGCAACACGGCCATCCCGACCAAGCGCTCCGAGACGTTCACCACGGCCGAGGACAACCAGCCCTCCGTGTCCATCCAGGTCTTCCAGGGCGAGCGCGAGTTCACCCGGGACAACAAGGCGCTGGGGACCTTCGAGCTGACCGGCATCGCCCCGGCCCCGCGCGGCATGCCCCAGATCGAGGTCACGTTCGACATCGACGCGAACGGCATCGTGCACGTCTCCGCGAAGGACAAGGGCACCGGCACC
The DNA here is from genome assembly GCF_055522295.1 of Micrococcus sp. CS26. Taxonomy (NCBI): domain Bacteria; kingdom Bacillati; phylum Actinomycetota; class Actinomycetes; order Micrococcales; family Micrococcaceae; genus Micrococcus; species Micrococcus sp. CS26. The sequence continues at coordinate 98,199 of NZ_JBVFVY010000002.1, read as the reverse complement.
GAGCAGTCGATGACCATCACGGGCGGCTCCTCGCTGTCCCAGGAGGACATCGACCGCATGGTCAAGGACGCCGAGGCCCACGCGGACGAGGACAAGAAGCGCCGCGAGGCCGCCGACCGCCGCAACCAGGCGGAGCAGTCCGCCTACTCCGTTGAGAGGCTCCTGCAGGACAACGGCGACAAGCTGCCCGAGGACGTCAAGACCGAGGTGCAGGCCGACGTCGACGCCCTGAAGGCCGCCCTGGAGAAGCAGGACAACGACGACGAGGTCGCCGCCGCGTTCGAGAAGCTCCAGGCCTCCCAGGTCAAGATCGGCGAGGCCCTCTACGCCCAGCAGGGCGCGGAGTCGGCCGACGCCGGCGCCGAGTCCGCCGCCCCGCAGGGCGACGATGAGGACATCGTCGACGCCGAGGTGGTCGACGAGGACGACGAGAAGAAGGCCTGACACCCCGGGGCCGGGGCGGGCGTCCACGCCCGCCCCGCCCGGAGGCCCACGACGCCGGCGGGCCGGCCCGGCAGCGCCCCTGCCGGGCCAGCCCGCCGGCCTTCCCGCACCACCCCCGCGCGGCGGACCCGCCGCGCCCACCCGCTTCGAAAGGACACACCATGAGCGCCGACCAGCAGCGTCCGCACGGCTCCTCCGACGCCGAGCGCGGCTCCGAGGAGGAGCCCATCGTGTTCAACGACCGTCGCCGCATCGACCCCGAGACCGGTGAGCCCCGCGTCTCCGCCGAGAGCGCGGCCGAGCAGGCCGAGGACGGCGACGCCCTCGCCCAGGCCGAGCGCATCCTCGACGAGGCCGGCGCGGAGGCCGGGACCGAGGCGCCGCAGCCCGCGGCCTCGGACCGCGAGGCCGAGCTCGAGACCGACCTGCGACGTCTGCAGGCCGAGTTCGTGAACTACAAGCGTCGCGTGGACCGCGACCGCGACCTGGCCAGGGACGCCGGCGTGCTCAAGGCCGTCACCGCGCTGCTGCCGGTGCTCGACGACATCGACGCCGCCCGCGCCGCCGGCGACCTGACGGACGGCCCGTTCGCCGCCATCGCGACCAAGCTCGACACCGTCCTGGCCGGCCTCGGCCTCGAGCGCCACGACCAGGCGGCGCTGGCCGGCGTCGAGTTCGACCCGGCCCTGCACGAGGCCGTGATGCGCCAGCCGCACGCGGAGGTGCCCGCGGACCACGTGGTCCAGGTCTTCCGCAACGGCTACGTCCGGGACGGCCGCGTGCTGCGCGCCGCCCAGGTGATGGTCTCCGCCGGAGACGAGTGACCCCGTCGGCCGGCGGCCCACCCCGCCGCCGGCCGACCCCCTGACCGATGCACACGAGAGGAGGCACCATGGCCTCGCAGGATTGGATGGACAAGGACTTCTACGCGACCCTGGGGGTGTCCAAGGACGCCTCCGATGCGGATGTGAAGAAGGCCTACCGCAAGCTCGCCCGCACCCACCACCCGGACCAGAACCCCGGGGACGAGGCGGCCGAGAAGAAGTTCAAGGAGATCTCGGAGGCGTACGCCGTCCTGAGCGACCCCCAGGAGCGCCAGGAGTACGACGCGATCCGCGCGATGGGCGGCGGCGCCCGGTTCTCCGCCCCGGGCGGTGCCGGCGGCGGCGGCTTCGAGGACGTCTTCGGCGGCATGTTCGGCGGCGGGGGCGGCCCCCGCACCACGCAGTCCGGGCCCGACCTGTCGGACCTGTTCAGCGGGATGTTCGGCGGCGCCGCCGGCCAGACCGGCGGCTTCGGCCCCGGCGGCTTCGGTGACGCCGGCTACGCGCGGCCGCGCCCCACGAAGGGCGCGGACCGCACCGCCACCACCACGATCTCCTTCCGCGGCTCGATCCAGGGCACCACGGTGTCCCTGCGCGGCCCGGACGGCGAGACGATCGAGGTGAAGATCCCGAAGGGCATCCGCGACGGCCAGAAGGTCCGTGCCCGCGGCAAGGGCTCGCCCGGCCCGGCCGGCCGCGGCGACCTGCTGGTCACCGTGCACGTGCGCGAGCACGAGTTCTTCCGCCGGGACGGGGACGACCTGCGGATCACCGTGCCGATCACCTTCCCCGAGGCCGCCCTCGGCGCCACGATCGAGGTGCCGACGCTGGAGCGCCCCGTGAAGGTGAAGGTGCCGGCGGGCTCCCAGTGTGGCCGCGTGCTGCGCCTGAAGGGCCGCGGTGTCGAGCGCGGGAAGACGACGGGTGACCTGCTCGTGGAGCTGCGCGTCACCGTGCCCACCACGCTCAACGACGACGCCCGCGCCGCCGTCGAGGCCCTGCAGTCCGCCACGGCCGGCGACGATCCGCGGCGGGAGCTGGCCCGGAGGGCAGCCTGGTGAGCGCCCGCGACGGCGCCGCCCGTGCGGACCGGGGCCGCGAGGGGGGTCCCGACCGGCACGCCCCGGTCTTCGTGATCTCCGTGGCCGCCGAGATGGCGGACATGCATCCGCAGACCCTGCGCCAGTACGACCGGCTCGGCCTCGTGGTCCCCGCCCGCCAGGACGGACGGCACCGCCGCTACTCCCTCGCCGACGTCGAGCGGCTGCAGACCGTGCAGGCCCTGAGCCGCGAAGGCATCTCGCTGGAGGGCATCCGCCGCGTGATCGCGCTGCAGCGCGAGGTCGAGCAGCTGCAGGACACCGTGGTCGAGCTGGCTGCCCAGGTGGACCGCCTCCACCACGCCTCCCGCCTGGCCCGCGTCTTCACCGTGGGCTCCGGCGGCGACGTCTCGGCCCGCTACGCCGACCGGATGGCCGCCCGCCGTCACGCCGCGGCACGGGCCGGGGCGGACACCGCGGGCGAGGCCCGCCCGAGCGGCCTGCGGAGGCTGCCCTCCGGCGGCGCCCGCCTCCGACGGGTGCCCACGTGGCAGTCCGAGCAGGACTGAGCCGGGCGTCGTTCGGGGCGGCCGCGCGGTCCCGCGTGCAGGAGCGGCTGCGCGCCGACATGGCCCGGCGCGACGGCCTCGGCCGGCAGGCCCGCAGCGCCCTGGACGGGATCGTCCACGCCCTCAAGCCGGAGGGCATGGACCCGCACCTGCCCGCCCGGCATCTGCTGGACTACGTCCTCGACGGCCCGGACGGTCCGCGCGCGGTGGTCGCCGCGGGGGACCCCGCGACCGCCACGCATCTGACCTGGCTCGTCTCCGGCATGGGCATCCGCCCCCAGACGGCCATGTGGGGGACGGCCCGGGAGGCCGCCCACCTCGCCGCCGCCCAGCGCGCCGCCGGCGCACCCCGCCCCGTCGTCATCGCGTGGCTCGGCTACCCCGCGCCCACACCCTGGCGGGTGGTGCTCGACGGCCCCGGCCGGCGCGGCGGCGCGATGCTCGCCGCGGATGTCCGGGCCTGGTGGGAGTTCCTGCGCCACGGGCCGGGGGAGGACGACGACGCCGCCCCGGCCCTGCGCGCCCGCGGGACCGCCGTGCACGGGGCCGTGGAGGCCCACTCGTACGGCTCGCTCGTGGCCGCGCACGCCCTGCGCCTGCTCGCGGACCGGGGCCTGCAGCCCGACGACGCCGACGCCCCGTGGCCGGCCGAGCGTCCCGTCGAGGCCCTCGTGGTCTCGGGCGCGGTCGGCCTGCCCGCCGCCCTGGCAGCCCGGGCCGCGCACCTCGGCCTGCGGTCCGGGCGGACGTTCCGCGCCCTGGCCCCGGGCGATCTCCTCGCCCGGGTCGGCCGCGCGGTCGGCCGTCGTCGGGACTGGACGGACGCCGCCGTGCTGCCGGTGGCCCCGCGGCCCGGCCTGGCGGGGGCCGCCGTCCGCGGCCACCGCACGGCCCGCTGGTCGCCGACGGCCCCCGGGGACGCCCCGAGGGGCTACCGGGACGCCGGGTCCGTGACGCTCGCGGCGACCGCGCGGGTGACCGCCGGCCTGCCGGTGCCGCCCGTCCCGGACGGCGCCGACCCGGCCGGGCCGGTCGCCCCGGCCTGAGCGGCCCCGTCGGGCCCCGTGCTCAGCGGCGGCGGTACGCCAGGTCGAACACGAGGCGTCCGGCCCGCTGGGACTTCGCCTCGAAGCTCGTGATCGGTCGGCCCTCGAACCGGGGCGCCCAGCCGCCCGCGTGGTCCACGGGGTCCGCGGCCGCCGCGCCGGCCCGCGCCTCACCCAGGCCGGCCCGCAGCGGGCGCTCCTCCTCGGCCGCGCTCTCCCATCCCGAGGGCAGCGGCTGGGCCCCCACCTCGGTCTCCCTGCCCTCGCGGCGCACCCGCGTGAGCGGGGAGCCCTCGCCCGCGGCGCGCCCGGGGAAGAGGTTCTCGAACTCCGGGTGCGCCTCGAGCACCTCGCGCATCTGCACGGCGTAGCCCGACCAGTCCGTCGCCAGCCGCAGCACCCCGCCCGGGGCGAGCACGCGCGCCACGCGGTCCGCGAAGGCGGGGGAGACCAGGCGGCGCTTGTGGTGCCGCTTCTTGTGCCACGGATCCGGGAAGAACACCCACACCTCGGAGACGGAGCCGGGCGTGAGCAGGGCGTCCAGCAGCTCGGGGGCATTGGCCTCCACGGCGCGGACGTTCTCCAGGCCCTGCTGCTCCACGCGCGTCATGAGCGCGGCCAGGCCGGGCACGTAGACCTCGACGGCGAGCACGTTCCAGTCCGGCCGGTCGGCGGCGGCCTGCGCCGTGGACTCGCCCAGCCCGGAGCCGATGTCCACGAGCAGGGGGGCCTCGCGCCCGAACACCCCGGCCCAGTCCAGTCGGGCCTGGGTGTCCACCGAGGTGGCGCCGCGGCCGCGGGGCACGTCCACGAGGACCCGCTGCGCCTGTCGGTCCCACACGGCCTGCCGCCCCGCGTTCAGGCGCGCGCCGCGTCGGACGAAGGAGACCGGCTCCCGTCGGACGAGGGCGGGGTCCTTGTCCCGATTGTGGTCGTGCGCGTGGACGCGCTCGGCGGGCGGCGGCACGGCGTCGGGGCCGGGTGCGTCCGGGCAGGGGCGGGGCAGGTGCTCAGTCATCGCCCCGATCCTGCCACGGCCGCGCGTCGACGGTGCAGACCGCGGCCGACGACGGCGCCCGGCGCCGGGGTCAGGGGGTGCTGCTGGAGCGGTCCCCCGACGTGGGCGACGCGGACGCGGAGGCCGTGGTGGCGGTCGGCTCGGGTGCGGACTCGGTCGGGTCCGGCGCAGGGTCCGTGGCCGGCGCGCTCGTGGACGGACCGGACGCGCTCGTGGACGGACCGGACGGGCTCGGGGACGTCGGGGTCGGGGACGTCGGGGTCGGCGTCGCGGAGGTCGGCGTCGGGTCGGGGGTGCTCGGCGTCGGACTGCCGGATCCCGTGCCCGACGGCGAGGACGAGGTGGGGGGAGACGACGGGGAGGACGGCGTGGCCGAGCGGGTGGGCGCGGGGGCCGAGGAGGACGGGGCCGTGCTGCTCGGCACCGGGGTGGTCACGCTGGGCGTCGGGGCCGCCGTGTCGGCGGGCGCGGACGGGGGCGGCACGGGTGCGCCGGTGGCCTCCTCCGTCCACGAGGACGTCTCGGGCTCCGGCTCGGGGGCGGGCTCCGGCTGCTGCTCCTCGGGGGTCGGGGTGGAGCGGTCCGGCAGACGCAGGTCGGCGGGGGCGGAGGCGGCGTCCGCGGCGACGTGGCCCAGGTCGGACAGCCAGGCGGTCGCCGTGTCCCGAGGGATCCGCACCGTCAGCACGCCCGCGGCGGCCGGCGCCATGGACGCCTGGTCCGCCTCGAGCATCAGGCTGCCGTCCGGCAGGAAGACCACCGCGTCCCAGACGCGACGGTTCTCCACCTGCTCCGGGGCGTCGACCGCCGAGTCCAGGCGCGAGCCGATCACGTCCGGGTCGTTGGCCATGCGCTGGCGCACCTCGGCGCGGAACGCGTCCCAGCCGTCGGGGGTGAAGAGATCGGCGGTCTCGAGCACGCGGTCCTCGCGGGCCGAGTACCAGATCACGTGCGAGGTGGACACGGAGTCCGTGCCGCGCCGCTCCGTGGCGAGCAGGCGGGCCGCGGCGATGTCCTCGGCCACGACGGCGAGCTGCGGCTGGATCTCCAGGCGCGGGTCCGCGCTCGGGTCGGTGTCCCGGCGGTACTGGTCGATCTGGTCGCGCACGGCCCCGGCCATGGCGTCCGTCCAGGCCGGCGCCCCGGACACCTGCAGCCACGCCCCGTGGTGGTCCGGGTCCTCGCCCTCGAGCACGGCGACGCTCGCCTCCGGCACCCGCTCGAGGTCGTGTGAGGGGACCTCGACCGTGAACGGGGCCATGTCCATGGACGGCAGGGCGGAGGCCGCCGTCGTGGCGGGCGCAGGCTCGGGCTGCGGCTCGGTGCGAGCACAGGCGCTCAGCGCCACCAGGGCGACGGCGGCCAGGCCGAGGGCCGCGCGGCCACGGCGGGGGGAGGGCAGGACGGGGTGCATGCGATTCACTTCCGGTGGTCGGAGGACTCCAGGATGGCCTCGACGCGGGCGGCCATCTCATCCGCGGTCGGCGGGCGCCAGTCCGGGTCGTTCCGGCGGCGGGCGTCACGGCGCAGGCGCAGGACCACCCAGATCGCGAGGAAGGCCAGGATCAGGACCAGGACGATGTTGGAGAAGACGTCCGCGTACTCGGAGACGACGTGGAACCGCTCCCCGAGCGCGTAGCCGCCGTAGACGAAGATCGCGTTCCAGATCAGGGAGCCCAGCGCCGTGAACAGGGTGAACTTCGCGAGGTTCATCCGCTCGATGCCCGCGGGGATGGAGATCAGGGAGCGGAACACGGGGACCATGCGGCCCAGGAACACGGTCCAGTAGCCGTATCGGATGAACCAGCGCTCGGTCTTGGCCACGTCCTCCATGTCCACCAGCGGCATGCGGTCCGCGAGGCGGTACATGCGGTGGCGGCCGAGCCACGCGCCGAGGCCGTAGAGGGCCAGCGCTCCGACGATCGAGCCGACCGTCGCCCAGACCAGCGCGGCATGCGGGCTGAAGGCGCCGCCGGCCGCGGTGAAGCCTGCCAGGGGCAGGATCACCTCGGACGGGATGGGCGGGAAGATGTTCTCCGCGAAGACGGCCAGGCCGACGCCGATCGGGCCGACCGCCTCCATGATGTCCACGACGATGTTGCCGAGCCAGCCGTAGTCGGTGGGCGCGGCGGCGGCCACGGTCAGGGGTGCGACGAGGGGGAGCATGCGCCCCATTGTCCATCATCGACCGCCTCCGCGACGTGGTGGAGGCGCCGACGTCGTCCGCTCTGCGCGCACAGCCGCGCCTCCGGGCGGGCGGGAGCGGGCTGCCGTTGGTACTGTCGGAGGTGCAGACCGCTCACCGACCGTTCGCGCCACACCCCACTCCACGTGCGTGCCGCGGGCCCTACTGGAAGGAAGACTCCATGAGCATCGTCCAGATTCCGCTGCGCCTGGCCTCCGGCGCGTTCATCCTGAACTCCGGCCTGAACAAGCGCGGCATCTCCGCGGAGCAGGCCCAGGGCCTGCGCGACATGGGCGCCCGCGGCCTGCCCGCGCTGGCCAACCTGTCGCCGGAGCAGTTCAAGAAGTTCCTCGTGACCACGGAGATCGGCGTGGGCTCGGCCCTGCTGGCCCCGTTCGTCCCGGGCTGGCTCGCCGGCTCCGCCCTGACCGCGTTCTCCGGCGGCCTGTTCTCGATGTACCTGAACACCCCGGAGATGACCGAGGCCGACGGTGTGCGTCCGTCCCAGGAGGGCACCGGCGTCGCCAAGGACATCTTCCTGGTCGGCTCCGGCCTGGCCATCACCGCCGACTCCGTGGCCAACCGCCCCGGCAAACGCCGCAAGGCCGCCAAGAAGCGCGCCGCCCGCATCGAGGGCGCCCGCGACGCCAAGGTGCAGGCCATCCGCGACGCCCAGGACGAGAAGGTCGCCGCGATCCACGCCGCCCGTGAGGAGCAGGTCGCCGCGCTGCGCGAGGCCCGTGACGAGCTGAAGAAGCTGCGCAAGAAGGCCTGACGCCTCCGCCGCACGCGTGAGGGGCCCCGCCCGGACCATGGTCCGGGCGGGGCCCCTCACGCATGTGCCCGCCCACCGGGCGGGCAGGCTCAGAGGTCGATCTCGGTGGGGTGCAGCACGCGGCGCAGGAAGTCCTGGGTGCGCGGCTGCTGGGGGTCGGAGATCACCGCGGCGGCCGGGCCGGCCTCCACCACGACGCCGCCGTCCATGAACACGACCCGGTCGGCCACCTCACGGGCGAAGCCCATCTCGTGGGTGACCACGAGCATGGTCATGCCGTCGCGGGCCAGCTGACGCATGATCGCCAGGACGTCGCCGACGGTCTCGGGGTCGAGGGCCGAGGTGGGCTCGTCGAAGAGCATCAGCTGCGGGTCCATGGCCAGCGCACGGGCGATCGCCACGCGCTGCTGCTGGCCGCCGGAGAGCTGGTCCGGGTAGCGGTCCTCGAGCTCGGCCAGGCCCACGCGGGCCAGCTGCCGACGGGCGATGTCCGCCGCCTCGGCCTTGCCCCGCTTGAGCACCTTGAGCTGGGCCACGGTGCAGTTCTCCAGCACGGACAGGTGCGGGAACAGGTTGAACTGCTGGAACACCATGCCCACGTGGCGGCGCAGCACGTCCAGGTCCACGTCCTCGTCCGTGACCGTGAACTCACCGACCGTGACGACGCCCGAGTCGGGCTTCTCCAGCAGGTTCACGCAGCGCAGGAGGGTGGACTTGCCCGAGCCGGACGGGCCGATCAGGCACACGACCTCGCCGGGGGCGACGTCGAGGTCGATGCCGCGCAGCACGTGGTTGGCGCCGAAGGACTTGTTGAGGCCGGCCACATGCACGCCGGCGGCGTCCGCGGCGGCCACCGCGCCGAAGGATCCGGTGATGGGGTTCTGCTGGGCCATCTCAGTGCCCCTTCTTGGTCGAACGGGCCTCGAACCGGCGGGCCAGCAGGGACAGCGGCACGGTGATCACGAGGTAGAACAGGCCGGCCACGAGGATCGGCGTCATGCCGGCGTCGAGGGCGGAGATGCCGTCGCGGCCGAACTTGGTGAGCTCGTACTCGTGCGCGGCCAGGCCGAGCACGTAGACCAGCGAGGAATCCTTGGTCAGGAGGATGACCTCATTGGTGAGCGGCGGCAGCACGATGCGGAACGCCTGGGGGATCACGATGGTGACCATGGCCCGCCACGTCGGCATGCCGAGGGACCGGGCCGCCTCCATCTGGCCGCGGGGCACGGCCTGCAGGCCGGCACGCAGGGTCTCGGCGATGTAGGCGGCCGAGACCATGCCCAGGGCCGCCATCACGACGACGGGGATCGGCCAGGACACCCCGAACGCGAAGGGCACCCCGTAGCCGAAGGCGAGGAACACCAGCAGCGCGGGGACGCCGCGGAAGAACTCCACGTAGGCGGTGGCCAGCCACCGGTACGGGCCGAACGAGCTCAAACGCATGAGCGCGAGCACGATGCCGCCCAGCAGGCCGACGACGAACGAGGTGACCGTGTAGAACAGCGTGTTGCCCAGCCCCACGAGGATCACGTTGGGGAACATCGGGGCCACGGCGGGGAAGTTCAGGACGTTCTCGGCGAGCGCGCCCCAGTCGATGAGGACGGCCAGGACGACGAGGGCGAGGACGAAGACGGCCGCCTGGATGATCAGGGACAGCCGACGACGGCGGCGCGCGCGGCCGGGCTTCAGGGCCGGTGCCGGCGAGACGGGGGCCTGCGTGCTCATCGGTAGTCCTCCTGTGCCTGACCGAACCAGCGCTCCTGGAGCTCGGCCACGGTGCCGTCGTTGCGCAGCTCCTGCAGCGCGCGGTTCACGGCGGAGCCGAGCTGCGCCTTCTGCGGGCCGACCGCCATGCCGAGCTGCTCGCCCGTGGGCAGCGACTCGACCACCTCGAAGCGATCGTCGTCCTTGAGGGAGTAGAGCAGCACGGACTGGTTGCCCAGGGCGGCGTCCACGGTGCCGGCCTGGAGGGCCTGGATCTGCATGCCGCCGTCCTCGAACTGCACGGGGCTCAGGCCGTTCTGCTGGGCGTACTCGTCGCCGGTGGTCGCGGCCTGCACGCCGATCCGACGGCCCTTCGCGGAGTCGACGTCGGTGATGCCGGAGCCCTTCTTCGCGACCAGGACGAGGTCGTCGTCGAGGTAGGGGAGGGTGAAGGCCATGACGCGCTGGCGGGCCTCGGTGATGGAGATCGACGAGGCGTTCACGTCGCAGCCGGTGAGCGAGGCACCCGACTCGATGGCCTCGAAGGAGGAGTCGATCACGTTCACCCCGAGACCCAGCTCCTCCGCCACCGCCTCGACCAGCTGGATGTCGTAGCCGGTCAGCTCACCGTTCTCCTCGAACTCGAAGGGCGGGTAGGGGATGTCGGAGCAGACCGTCAGGACGCCGGGCTGGACGAGGCCGTACGAGGTGCTCAGGTCGTCGTCGGACACGATGCCGGCGGATCCGGCGTCGCCGCCGAGGACGGCGCAGCCGGTGAGCAGCGCCGCCGACGCGGTGAGCCCCACGGCGCCGAGGAGGCGGGAGTGGATGCGGGTCATGGAGTGCCTTCTGGGCCGCCGTCGGGAGGACGGGCGTGCGGGTCGGAGGGAGCCGGCAGAGTGACGTGTTCCGCCGTGATTGGTGGTCATCGTAGTGCGTCGGGGGCCGTCGCGGGCGCCGGGAGACGACTCGTCCCCGCGGAGCGAGCCGATCGACCGGTGGCCCTGCCGCGGCCCGCCTCGGCAGACGAAGACTGGCCTTGCGCTGTGGAGATTGTCAGGCTGGTCACATCGTCGTCACCCGGTCTGAGAGGTCTCTCATGCTCCGCACCGCCGCCCCCGCTCGCCCCGCTGCCCCCCTGTCCCTGCTCGCCGTGGGCGCCCTCGCGCTCGTCGGCTGCGGTGGGGGAGGCGGCGAGGCCTCGTCCTCCTCGGCCGACGCGTCCGAGTCCGCCCCGACGGGGGCCGGCTCGGGCCTCACGGCCGAGCAGGAGGAGCGCGTGGAGGCGCTCGAGGACGTCCTGCTCACCCCCGAGACCGCGCCCGACGGCGTGTTCACGGACATGGAGACCCAGGCCGGCGGCGGCGGGGAGCCGATCAGCACCAGCCTGAGCCTGACGGGCGTCACCCCCACGGGCGCCTGCGCGGACCTCATCGAGCAGATCAACACGCAGCAGGCGCCCGGGCTCGGCGGTGCGCTGGCCCAGTACGAGGTGGACCCGGCCGCCGTCACCGGCCTGGCCGGTTCCCAGGCCGGGGCGTTCGGCATGGTCGCGGTCACCGACGACGGCACCGATCTGCTGGCGCCCTTCGGCGAGCTGGCCGACACGTGCGGCACGTTCGGCGACCCGGACGGCGTCGAGGCGGCCTTCACGAAGGTGCCCGGCGTGCCGGACGCGGTCCACATCGCTCTGGGGAACTCGGGCATGGACACGGCCGTGTTCACCATGACCGTCGGCGGCGTCACGGACGGGGACGAGCTCGTGTACCTCGGCATGGTGGGCCTCGACGAGGAGATCGCGGCCGAGACGCTGCGTGCCCAGGTCGAGGCGTTCGAGAAGCGGGAGCGCTGACCTGTCAGTCGTCGGGCCGGGGCGTCGGCTCGAGGCGGGCGCCGTCGTCGGACACCGGGTCCGCGTGGAACGGGCTGCCCGAGCTGACGTCCTCCGGGTCCCGCCGTCCCGACTCGACCGCGAGGAGGCGCCCCTCCTCGGAGAGCAGGGGTGTGGCCTCGATCGTGAGGTCCTCGCCGGCGCGCACGGCGTCGGCTACGAGCCGGGCCAGGCGGCGGTTGCGGGCCTCGTACCGTTCGGAGTCCTCGAGCACCGCGGTGTGCCGCGTCGCCAGCTGGATCTCGACGGAGGCGTCGATGCCGACGGCCAGCTGGCGGGCACGCAGCACCTCCGCGTCGAAGGCGGCCCCGGCCAACAGCACGATGCACGCCACCCACGCGAGGGCGAGCACGCCGATCGCGGAGTTGATCCGCCCGACCACGGCGAACTGGCCGAACCGGTCCGTGATCCAGCCCAGGGCCATGGTGGCGCCGAAGAGCAGGACCACCACGGCCACGGCGCCGAGCGAGAGCGGGCGGTAGCGGGGCTGCCGGACGTTGGGACCCAGGCGGTAGGCGAGGGTCACGATCAGGGCGATCACCACGAGGATGACCGGCCACTTCACCACGTTCCACGTCTGGACCGTCTCCTCCGGCAGGCCGACGGCCTGGCCGAGGCGCTGGGAGAGGTCCCCGCCGACGACCACCAGGATCGTGATCAGCACGGCGCCGAGCATGAGGGCGAGCGTCTCGATGAAGACCACGAGGCGGAAGTGGAGGAAGGGCCGGCCCTCGCGGGTGTCGTGGATGCGGTGCATGGCCCGGTGGAACGCGGCGACGGCGCCCGAGGCGGACACCACGGTGCCGACGGCCCCCAGGACGACGGCGCCGGTGCCGGGCCCGGCCGAGCCGAGGGTCAGGATCCACTCGCGGACGACGTCGGGCGTCAGCGACGGCCAGATCTCGGCGGCCAGGTGCGCCGCGGCGTCCACGGTCTCCTCCTCGACGCCCAGCAGCGAGACCACGGAGAGCAGGGCGACCACGGTGGGCAGCAGGGACAGCGCCCCGAAGAAGGTCATGGCGGCGGCCACGTCCCAGACCTGCAGCTCGAGGAGCCGGTGCAGGGTGCGGCGCAGGACGTACAGCAGGGACACCCGCGGTCGGGTGTACGTGCGGAGGCGCCGGGGCGCCGCTCGGGAGCCGGCCATGGCACCAACGTACCGGCGCGAGGGGGAATAGCCCTGGTGCGTGGAGGGTTGAGCTATATAGACTCAACTTCGTCTGCGGCGGGAACGGCCCGCGGTCGACGGTTGTCCGACACCCCGGGACACGGGAGAGAAGGAGCCAGTAGCCCATGGATGCCAAGTTCACCACCAAGAGCCAGGAGGCGCTCTCGGCCGCGGCCATGAACGCCTCCACCGCCGGCAACCCCCAGGTCGAGCCGGCCCACCTGCTGAAGGCCCTGATGGACCAGCGGGAGTCCGTCGCCGTGGCCGTCCTCAAGGCCGCCGGGGCCGACCCCGACGCCGTCTCCACGGCGGCCTCCTCGGCCATCCGACGCCTGCCCTCCACCCAGGGCAGCACGGTGGCCCAGCCCCAGTTCTCGCGCGCCGCCCTGCAGGTCGTGCAGAACGCGCGCACCCAGGCCGAGCAGCGCTCGGACGAGTTCGTCTCCACCGAGCACCTGCTGCTCGGCGTGGCAGCGGACTCCGGCGAGGCCGGTGAGGCACTGCGCTCGAACGGGGCGAGCCTCGAGGCGCTCGCCGCCGCCCTGACCCAGGTGCGCGGCGACTCCCGCGTCACCACTCAGGACCCGGAGAACACCTTCCAGTCCCTGGAGAAGTACGGCACGGACCTCACCGAGCTCGCCCGCTCCGGCAAGCTCGACCCGGTGATCGGCCGCGACGCCGAGATCCGCCGCGTGGTCCAGGTGCTCTCGCGCCGCACCAAGAACAACCCCGTGCTCATCGGCGAGCCCGGCGTCGGCAAGACCGCCGTCGTCGAGGGCCTGGCCCAGCGGATGGTGGCCGGGGACGTCCCCGAGTCCCTGCGCGGCAAGACGCTGATCAGCCTGGACCTGGGCGCCATGGTCGCCGGCGCCAAGTACCGCGGCGAGTTCGAGGAGCGCCTGAAGGCCGTCCTCGAGGAGATCAAGGCCGCCGAGGGTCAGGTCGTCACGTTCATCGACGAGATCCACACCGTCGTGGGCGCGGGCGCGTCCGAGGGCGCCATGGACGCGGGCAACATGCTCAAGCCCATGCTGGCCCGCGGCGAGCTGCGCCTGATCGGCGCGACCACCCTGGACGAGTACCGCGAGAACATCGAGAAGGACCCCGCCCTGGAGCGCCGCTTCCAGCAGGTCTACGTGGGCGAGCCCAGCGTGGACGACACGATCGCCATCCTGCGCGGGCTCAAGGAGCGCTACGAGGCCCACCACAAGGTGGCCATCGCCGACTCCGCGCTCGTGGCCGCGGCCGCGCTGTCCGACCGGTACATCACCGGCCGCCAGCTGCCCGACAAGGCCATCGACCTCGTGGACGAGGCCGCCTCGCGCCTGCGCATGGAGATCGACTCCGCCCCCGAGGAGATCGACGTCCTGCGCCGCCAGGTGGACCGCCTGACCATGGAGGAGCTCGCCCTCGAGGGCGAGACGGACCCGGCATCCGTCGAGCGGCTCGAGGCCCTGCGTGCCGAGAAGGCGGACCGCGAGGAGGAGCTCACCGCCCTCACCGCCCGCTGGGACGCGGAGAAGGCCACCCTGAACGAGGCCGGTGACCTGCGCGCCAAGGTGGACGAGCTGCGCTCGCTGGCCGAGAAGGCCCAGCGCGACGGCGACCTCGCCGAGGCCTCCCGCCTGCTGTACGGCGAGATCCCCGCGCTGGAGAAGCAGCTCGAGGAGGCGGACCGCGCCGCCCGCGAGGCCGACCGCTCGGCCACCGAGCCGATGGTCTCCGAGGAGGTCACGGCGGACGACATCGCCGAAGTGGTCTCCGCGTGGACCGGCATCCCCGCGGGTCGCATGCTCACCGCCGAGTCCGAGAAGCTGCTCACCATGGAGGAGCACCTCGGCGAGCGGCTGATCGGGCAGCGGGACGCCGTCGTCGCCGTCGCGGACGCGGTGCGCCGCTCGCGGGCCGGCATCGCGGACCCGAATCGGCCCACCGGCTCGTTCCTGTTCCTGGGCCCCACGGGCGTGGGCAAGACCGAGCTCGCCAAGGCGCTCGCGGAGTTCCTCTTCGACGACGAGCGCGCCATGGTGCGGATCGACATGTCCGAGTACGCGGAGAAGCACTCCGTCTCCCGCCTGGTCGGCGCCCCTCCGGGCTACGTCGGCTACGACGAGGGCGGCCAGCTCACGGAGGCCGTGCGGCGCCGGCCGTACTCGGTGGTGCTGCTGGACGAGGTGGAGAAGGCCCATCCCGAGGTCTTCGACATCCTGCTCCAGGTGCTCGACGACGGCCGCCTCACCGACGGCCAGGGCCGCACCGTGGACTTCCGCAACGTGATCCTGATCCTCACCTCGAACCTGGGCTCGCAGTTCCTCGTGGACCCGACCCTGGATGAGGCCGCCAAGCGCGAGTCCGTGATGTCCGTGGTGCGCGGGGCGTTCAAGCCCGAGTTCCTCAACCGCCTGGACGAGATCGTGCTGTTCGACGCGCTCACCGTGGCCGAGCTGACGCGGATCGTGGACCTGCAGGTCGCCTCCCTGCAGGCGCGCCTGACGGACCGCCGCCTCACCCTCGAGGTGTCCGACGCCGCCAAGGCGTGGCTCGCCGAGACCGGGTTCGACCCGGCCTACGGCGCCCGCCCGCTGCGCCGCCTGGTGCAGCGCGAGATCGGCGACCGCCTGGCCCGCGGCATCCTCGCCGGGGAGATCGCGGACGGGGACACCGTGGTCGTGGACCGTGTCGAGGGCGAGAACGGCCTCACCGTGACCCGGAAGGGCTGACGCCGGGACCGACGGACCGTGTTCCTCCTCCCTCTGGCGCGTCGGGGGCGGTTTCGGGTGGCATCCGGCCTGGATACCACCCGAAACCGCCCCCGACGGCATCTGCGAGACGGGCGGACGCCTCGGGTCAGCGGGTGCCGAGGGCGTCGGCGTCCTGCTGGAGGGTGCCGATCAGGTTCGCCACCGCGCGGGCCGTGTGGGTCAGCGTGGTGATGGAGACGTTGTCGATGTCGTCCTGGGGCGTGTGGTAGTTGTCGTCGCGGATCGAGAGCAGGCCCGTCGAGGCGATGCCCGCGTCCACGAACGGCGCGTAGTCCGAGCGGCCGTTGCTGCCCTCGGGCTGGTGCGTGTGGCCGTCGCGGTCGAGCTGCGCGCCGAGCAGGGACTCAGCACCGATCGACCAGTCGGCCGTGAGCACGCCGAGCGTGTTCTGGTGGTCCAGCGGGGCCACCATGTCCAGGTTGGTGTAGAGGATGATGTCCTCGCGCTCCGCGGCGGTCAGGGTGTCCACGTAGTGGTGCGAGCCCAGCAGGCCGATCTCCTCGGCACCCCACAGGGCGAAGCGGACCTTGCTCTCGGCCTTGTTGGCCTTGGCGGCCTGGCGCGCGACCTCGAGGGTCGCCGCGACGCCCGAGGCGTTGTCGTGGATGCCCGGGCCCTCCGGCACGCCGTCCAGGTGGGCGCCGAGCATCACGACGTCGTCGTCGCTGCCCGTGCGCGTCTCCGCCAGCACGTTCCAGGTGGGCCGCTGCTCCACGAGCTGCTCGAGGTCCAGGGTGACGGTGGCGCCGCCGGCGCGGGTCTGGGCCAGCAGATCGGCGCCCAGCTCGCGGGTCACGCCCACGGTCCCGACGACGTCGCCCGGCGCGGCGCCCAGGGTGCCGTTCAGCGCGCCCTCGGCGTTGTTGTAGATGATGACGGCCTCGGCACCGGAGGCGGCCGCGACCTGGGACTTCTGGGCGAAGGTGCAGTCGCCCCGGGAGACCAGGGCGACGCTGCCGGTCAGGTCCGCGTCGGCCCAGTCCGCGTCGGCGCAGCCGGTGGCGGCGCCGGCGGGGGCGGCGAGCGGGGCGTCGGTGACCTGCGCTGACGGCGAGGACGTGAAGACGGTGTGCTCGAGGTCGCGCTGGACGGGTCCGGTTTGCTGAAGCCGGTCCCGCAGGGTCTCGGTGTAGGTGATCTCGAACTCCTGGAGCTCGACGTCGTAGCCGGCCTCCTCGAGCTCGCCCACGGCGTAGTCGAGCGAGGCCTGGAAGCCCGGCGTGCCCGCGGCGCGGTTGCCGTGCTCGTCCGCGATGGCCGCGAACGCCTCGATGTCCTGGCGGAGGTGGTCCGAGGAGATGGATCGGACCAGCTTCTCCGGTGAGTTCGGGTTGCCGCCGGCACGGTTCTGGCCGGGGCCCAGGCCCCGGTCGGCGGTCTGCGCGGTGGCTGCGGTGGCCTTCGCCGGGGCGGCCGGGGAGGACGGGGCGGCGATCGAGACGGGGGCGGCGGCGAGCGTGGCGGCCAGGGTGGCGGCGGCCAGCAGGGTGGGGGTGCGGCGCATGGGCATCCTCATCGTCGGGGCGGATGTGACGTACGCAACCTAGCCGCTCGTCCAGCGTCCGTACAGGGTGCGTGTCACGCCCGTCCAGCCGGATGCCGCGCGTGTCGCGGCCGCCCGCGCCGCACCCGGCGCCACTGCACGCCCCGCCGGACCGGGCCGGCCGTCGTCGTCCACAGGCCGTCCAGCGGGTCATGTATCCTTGTCCGCACGAACCGTATTGACCAGTGAAGACCTCGGCGGGCCCCTGTGCGCCACAGATCCGAGGCGGCGAGAGATGCGAAGGGGGTCACGCTCATGGGGCGCGGCCGTCAGAAGGCGAAGGCCACGAAGCAGGCACGGGAGATGAAGTACTTCTCTCCCGGAACAGACCTCTCGGCACTGGAGCGAGAGCTCACGGGCGGACGCACGCGCGGCCCGGAGCAGGACCAGGAGCCCGAGTACGAGGATCCGTACGCGGACCTCTACGCGGAGGACGAGGACGACGACGCGCGGGCGCGATGACGCCCGCACGGCATCCGGCCCTGGACGGGCATCAGGCCGCCCTGCGGTCGATCGCCAGGGTGGTGGATGAGACAGCACCGCTGCAGGACCCCGAGACGGCGTCTCGGGGTCTGCTGCGTCTGATGGAGGAGTCCCGCCCGCTCGTGATCACCGGGGCCGGCGTGTCCACGGACTCCGGCATCCCGGACTACCGGGGGCCGAACGGGTCCCTGCACCGCCACCGGCCGATGACGTACCAGGAGTTCCGGGACGACCCGGCCGCCCGCCACCGCTACTGGGCGCGCTCGTTCGTGGGCTGGCGTCGCATGGACCAGGCCCGGCCGAACGAGGCGCACCGCATCCTCGCGCGCTGGGCGGACGAGGGGCGCATCGCCGGCGTCCTGACCCAGAACGTGGACGGGCTGCACGCCGAGGCTGGACGCGCGGCGGGCATGGCGGAGGACCGGCTGATCGAGCTCCACGGGGACCTGGCGCGCGTGGCCTGCCTGAACTGCGGGGCCACCGAATCCCGCCGTGACCTGGACCTGCGGCTCGAGGCCGCCAATCCGGGTTACCTCGAGCGCGTGGCGATCGACCCGGACGCCGTGAACCCCGACGGGGACGTCTCCCTCGACCAGCACTGGGTGGAGGAGTTCACGATGGTCGGCTGCCGGGTGTGCGGGTCCGTGAAGCTCAAGCCGGACGTCGTGTACTTCGGCGAGTCCGTGCCCGCGGCGCGACGCGCGGCCGCGGAGGCGATGGCCGACGACGGCGGCACGGTGCTCGCCGTCGGCACCTCGCTGGCCGTGATGAGCGGCTACCGGTTCGTGCTGCGGGCCGAGCGGGCCGGGCATGCGACGGGGCTGATCAACCTCGGCCCCACCCGCGCCGACCCCAAGGCCCGCTGGCGCTGGCGCGCCCCGGTCGCCGACGCGCTGGCCTGGCTCGACGCCCGCCTCTGACCCCCGCCGGCGTTTTCGTTCGGGAAACGGCGGGCGCCGGGGTGCTTTCGTTCGGGAAATGGCGGGCGCCGGGGGTGTGGACACCGGGTGGCCCGGGGCCACGCACGACTCCTGCACAGGTGGCGCCGCCGACGTCGTCGTCCACGGTGGGTGCTCCTGAGCGGGCGGGGTCGGCCGGGTTGAGCCATCGTCACGGGCATGGCCACGTCATCTCAGCCTTTGTCGGACATCGTCGAGACCGGCCGGCCGTTCACCCGTGGCGACCTGCGCGCGGCCGGGGTCTCGGAGCGACTGGTCCGCGGCGGTGATGTGCGGCGCGTGACGCATGGGGTCCATCGGCTCCGGTCTGACCACCTCGGCTCGTGGGCGGAGCTCGGCTACGCCGAGGCCCCCGCTCCCTTCGCGCCGGAGGAGACGGCCGCGATCGTGGAGGCGAGCGGGGGAGTGGCCTCCCACCTCACGGCGCTGCTCCTGCACCGCGTGCCGCTGCCGCCGTTCCTGGCGGAGGACGGCACGGTGCACGTGTCACGGCCGCACCCGCGCGGGGCGAGCGTCCGACCGGAGATCACCTCGCATGCCCGCCTCGTCCCGGCCGCGGACGTCACCGTCCTTCACGGGATCCGCCTGACGAGCCTGGAGCGATCCTGGGCGGATCTGGCCGCACTGCTCCGTCCAGGCATGCTCGAGCCCGTCGTGGCGGCCGGGGACGCCCTCGTCCACCGGCCCTGGTCGCCGGAGGGGCGCCGCTCACCACGGACCACGACGGCGGCCCTGCGGTCCGCGCTCCTGCGTGCCGGGCGGTTCAAGGGAGTGCGCACCGCCCGTGCCGCCCTCGAGCTGGTGCGGGTGGGCGCGGACTCCCCGCAGGAGACAGCCCTGCGACTGGCCCTGCTCCACGCCGGCCTGCCCGAGCCGGAGCTCCAGCTGGTGCTGCACCCGGGCCGGGCCCGGTCGCCGGACGCGGATCTGGGGTGGCGGCAGTGGCGCTTGCTGGTCCACTACGACGGCGGCCACCACCTCGACCCGGCGCAGCTCGCCGTGGACGCGTGGAGGGACGAGGGGTGGGCGCGCGCGGGCTGGACGCAGGTCTGGGCCACGGTGGACGACGCGCGGGACGACTTCCGGCGCGTCGTCGCCGAGGTGCAGGCGCACCGGGCCCGGCTCGGCGGGCGGATCTTCGCGTCGTGAACCGCCGTTTCCCAAACGAAAACGCTCCGGAGGCCGCCGTTTCCCGAACGAAAACGCCCCGTGGGGGTCAGGCGGCGTACTGGCCGCGCATCAGCACGGCGCCGCCGTCGACGCCCTTGGCGCCCTGCACGAAGTCCAGGCCTGCGGCCGCCGCGTCGTCGGTGAGGGCGCCGATGGTGCCCATCTCCCACGCGTCGATGCCGGCGTCCACGAGCACGGAGGTCGACTTCGCGGCCACCTCCGGGTCCACCACGGCCACCATGCCCACGCCGAGGTTGAGGGTGCGCTCGAGGTCGGACTGCGGAACGCGGCCGAGCTCGCCCACCAGGCGGAACACGGGCGGCAGGGACCAGGTGTCGCGCTCGACGGTCGCCATGAGGCCCTGCGGGAGCACGCGCGCCAGGTTCGCGGCCAGGCCGCCGCCGGTCACGTGGCTGAACGCGCGCACCGGCAGGTCCGAGCCGCCCTCGTGGCCGTTGAGGCGCTGCACCAGGTCGAGGCAGGCGCGGGAGTAGATGCGGGTCGGCACGAGCAGCTCCTCGCCGAGGGTGCAGCCGAGCTCGGTGACCTCGCGGTCCAGGGACCAGCCCGCGGCGTTCACCACGCGGCGCACGAGCGAGTAGCCGTTCGAGTGGATGCCGGAGGAGGCCATGCCGATCACGACGTCGCCGGACTGCACCCGCTCCGCGCCCAGGACCATGTCCGCCTCGACCACGCCGGTGGCCGCGCCCGCCACGTCGTACTCGTCTGCGGCCAGCAGGCCCGGGTGCTCGGCGGTCTCGCCGCCCACGAGCGCGGTGTCGGCCAGGCGGCAGCCCTCGGCCACGCCGCGCACGATGTCCGCGATGCGCTCGGGCACGACCTTGCCGCACGCGATGTAGTCGGTCATGAACAGGGGCTGGGCACCGACCACCACGATGTCGTCCACGACCATGCCCACGAGGTCCTGGCCGATGGTGTCGTGCTTGTCCATCGCCTGCGCGATCGCCACCTTGGTGCCGACGCCGTCCGTGGACGTGGTCAGCAGCGGCTTGCGGTACTGCAGCAGCGCGGAGGCGTCCCACATGCCGGCGAAGCCGCCGATGCCGCCCATGACCTCGGGGGTGTGGGTGGCCTTCACGGCGTCCTTCATCAGCTCGACGGCGCGGTCGCCGGCCTCCACGTCGACGCCGGCCGAGGCGTAGGTGATGGGGGTGGCGGAGGAGGGGGTCTGGTTCGGGGTCACAGCGGGATCCTGTCCGTCTCGGTGAGCAGCTTCTCGTCGTCGGCGTCCGGGCCGGGCTCGCAGCCCGTGGCGGTCACGGTGGTGGTCTCGCCGTCCACGTCCAGCACCACGGTGGACGCGGGCGACACGGCGACCGGCTCCAGCAGGCCCTTGCCGCGCTCGCCCTCGTCGGCCAGCGGGATCGGGTAGTCACCGGTGAAGCAGGCGGTGCACAGGCGCTCGCGCGGCTGCCCGGTGGCCTCGATCATGCCCTCCTCGCTGATGTAGGCCAGCGAGTCGGCGCCGATGGATGCGGCGATCTGGTCCACCGCGGCGCCGTTGGCGATGAGCTCGGCGCGGGTGGCGAAGTCGATGCCGTAGAAGCAGGGCCACTTCACGGGAGGGGAGGAGATCTTCACGTGCACTTCGGCAGCGCCGGCCTCCTTGAGCATCCGCACGACGGCGCGCTGGGTGTTGCCCCGCACGATCGAGTCGTCCACCACCACGACGCGCTTGCCGGCCACCACGGTGGACTCGACGTTGAGCTTGAGGCGGATGCCGAGCTGGCGCAGCGTCTGGGACGGCTGGATGAAGGTGCGGCCCACGTACGCGTTCTTCACGAACCCCTGGCGGAACGGCAGGCCCGAGGCGTCCGCGTAGCCCACGGCGGCGGGCGTGCCGGACTCGGGCACGGGGATCACGACGTCGGCCTCGACCGGCTGCTCGAGCGCGAGGCGGCGGCCCATCTCCACGCGGGACTCGTACACGGAGCGCCCGGCGATCGTGGCGTCCGGCCGGGCGAGGTAGACGTACTCGAACACGCAGCCGGCCGGCTTGGACTCGGCGAAGCGGGTGGAGCGGATGCCCTCCTCGTCGATCGCGATCATCTCGCCGGGCTCGACCTCCCGAATGAAGGAGGCGCCGACGGTGGCGAGGGCCGACTGCTCGGAGGCCACCACCCAGCCCCGCTCGAGGCGGCCGAGCACGAGCGGGCGCACACCCTGCGGGTCGCGGGCGGCGTAGAGGGTGTGCTCGTCCATGAACACGAAGCAGTAGGCGCCGCGGATCTTCGGCAGCAGCTCGAGGGCGGTCTCCTCGAGGCGGTCCCCGGGGGCCCCGTGCAGCAGGGCCGTGACCAGAGCGGTGTCCGTGGTGTTGCCCTGCTTCATCTCACCGTGGGTGTGGCGGCCGTCCGCGGCGTGCACCATGCGCAGCAGCTCCGCGGAGTTCACGAGGTTGCCGTTGTGCGCCAGGGCGACCGTGCCGTCGTCGGCGGTGGCGCCCAGGGTGGGCTGGGCGTTGGCCCACTTGTTCACGCCGGTGGTGGAGTAGCGGCAGTGGCCGACGGCGATGTGGCCGCTCAGCGCGGTCAGGGTGGCCTCGTCGAACACCTGGGAGACCAGGCCGATGTCCTTGTAGACGGCGATGCGCCCGCCGTCCGAGACGGCGATGCCCGCGGACTCCTGGCCGCGGTGCTGGAGGGCGTACAGGCCGTAGTAGGCCAGCTTCGCGACCTCCTCTCCCGGCGCCCACACGCCGAACACGCCGCATTCGTCCTGCGGCCCCTGGTCCTGGGGGTCGAGGGCGGCGGTCAGGCGGCCGTCGCCTCGTCGGGTGCGCGGTGCGATCACTGCTCGGGGGTCCTTTCGGTGGGGGTGGCGCGGGCGGGCGGGGCACCCGCGTCCACGCGGTCCAGGCGGACGTCCGCCATGGCCGGGTCGTCGGTGCGCTCGAGGACCACGGTGCGCGCGGTCGACCGGGAGCGGCGGTCCAGCAGCAGCCACACGAGCAGTCCGAGCACGCTCGTGCCGAGCATGCTCAGCAGCGATGCGAAGCCGAACGTCTCCGAGAAGGAGAGCGGGATGCCGGAGTACGGGTCCGCGGGCGGGGTGGGGGAGGCATGGACCGCGGTGGTGATCACGAGGGCGATCAGCAGGCCGAGCGCGAGCGCCACCGCGAGCACCGCGGTCAGCCGCGGGGCGCGACGGACGGTGTAGGCGCGCTGATCGGGGGTCGGCTCGGGGGCGGAGGTCATGCGCGCCAGTCTATCGAGTCGGCCGCTGGGGCCAGTCCCGGGTGCCCGCGGCGGTGGAGGCAGTCCCGGAGCACGCTCTGGCCGGCGCGCTGCGTGACGGTGAGCTCGTCGACCGTGGCCTGGCATTCCTCCAGCGGGAGCACGACCTGCCCGCGGGTACGGTCGAGCTGTGCCGTCGCCGCGGTGTCCGGGGTGGGGCCGGCAGAGCTGCATCCTGCGACGAGGAACGGTGCCGACGTTCGAACGGTCGGTGTCGCCGAGAGGACTGCCGGACACCCCTCGCTCACGGCCGCACGAGCGGCAGGTGCGCGCCGAGGTCGGCCCGCACGCCCGAGGCGCGCACGCCGCCGGCCGCCGTCGCGTCCTCCCAGGTCGTCAGCCCCGTGGCCAGGGACAGCCATGTCACGGCGTCCATCTCCACGACGTTGGGCGGGGTGCCGCGTGTGTGCCGGGGCCCGGGGAGGCACTGGGCGACGCCGAAGGGCGGCACGCGCACCTCCACCGAGTTCCCGGGCACGCGGGTCGCCAGCTCCTCGAGCGCGAAGCGCACCGCCGTCGCCCGCGTGGGGCGCGGCAGCGCGGCGGCCGCCGCGGGGTCCTCCTCGTGGGCGCGTGCCCACGCCAGCAGCGCCGCGTGGCCCTCGACGACAGGCACCCGGCGGCGCGGGACGGAGCCGGTGGTCACGCCCGCGCCTCGAAGGCCGGCAGGACGTCCCCCACGAGGTCCCGCACCGGCGCGGCCAGGCGGATCTCGCCGACCGGCTCGCCCCGGCCGAGCACCGGGGGCACGACGGCGGCCAGCACGCCCGGCAGCGTCGCCCGGTCCACGTGGTCCGGGGCGAACCGGGCCAGCAGCGCGAGCGCGACCAGGTCGCCGGCCCGCGTGCCGCCGTCGAGCGCCTTGACGGCCACGGCCGTGCCGTCCGGCGCGGCCATGACGAGGACGCCGTCCGCGCCCACCTTGGCGAGCAGGCCGAGCTCGCGCATCACCACGGTGTTGGAGCTCGTCTCCCCGTGGACGGCCCACGGGTGCTCGAGCATCGCCGTGGCGACGGCGGCCGCGTGCGGATCCGCGTCGGCGCGGCCGGGCGCCGCGGCGACCCGCCCGATGCCGCGGGCCAGGCTCGCCAGCGAGATGACGGCGGCCGGGGCGCCGCAGCCGTCCACACCGGTGTGGGCCACCGGCTCGCCGCAGTATTCGGCGATCACCGCGTCCACCTCCTGCTGCAGGGGGTGCGCCGGGTCGAGGTACGTGGCGACGTCGTGCCCGGACGCCGCGCAGGCCGCGAGGAAGCCGGCGTGCTTGCCGGAGCAGTTGAAGGCCAGCGGGGTCGCGGCGGCGGCCTCGCCGTCGCGGCGGACCTGGGCGACCACCTCGGAGGTGTCCGCGGGCCAGGCCGGCGGGCACCGCAGGGCGGACGCGTCGAGGCCGGCGTCCGCGAGCATGCGCTCGGCCAGCGCCTGGTGCCGGAGCGTGCCCCGGTGCGAGCCGCACGCGATGGACAGGGCCTCACCCTCCAGCGCCGCCCCGTGGCGCAGCGACGCGATGGCCTGGAACGGCTTCAGCGTGGAGCGCGGGTAGATCAGCGCGTCCGCGGGGCCGAGGGCGGCCAGCACCCGCCCGTCGGGGCCGGTCACGACGGCGGCGCCCGCCGTCCGGGACTCGACGAAGCCGTTGCGGACGGTCTCCACGAGCTCGACGGCGTCGGACAGGGCGAAGGTCTCGCCCGCGGGGGCGACGGTGGCGTGGGTCATGCGGTCCAGGGTAGCGAGGGCCCCGGACGCGCCGGGCGTCCGGGGCCGGTGGGCCGGGTCCGGCGGCGTCAGCGGCTCACTCCGCGGAGAGCCGCCCGTCCACCATGGTCAGGGTGCGGTCCGTGGCGGAGAGGAACTCGTGGTCGTGTGTGACCATGAGCGTCGCCACCTGCTCCTCGCGGGTCAGCGTGCCCAGCAGGTCCACGACGGCGGCCGAACGCTCGCGGTCCAGGGCGGAGGTGGGCTCGTCCACGAGCAGCAGCGTCGGCGAGGCCATGAGCGCGCGCACGATGTTCACGCGCTGCCGCTGGCCGCCCGAGAGCTGGTGCGGGCGCTTGCCGGCCTGGTCGGCCAGGTCGACGCGCTCGAGCAGCTCCAGGGCCCGGGCCTTGGCGGCCCTGCGGTCGGCGCGGGTGGCGTCGCGGTCCAGGTGCACGGTCAGCTCGAGCTGCTCGGCGGCGGTCAGGGACGGGATGAGGTTCGGCTGCTGGAAGATCATGCCGATCTCCTGGCCGCGCAGCGCGGTGCGCTCCTTCCGGGACAGTCCGGCCATCTCGCGGCCGGCCACGGACACGCTGCCGGAGGTGGGCGTCACGAGGCCCGCGGCCACCGCCAGCAGGGAGGACTTGCCCGAGCCGGACGGGCCGACCATCGCGGTGAAGGTGCCGGGGAGCAGGTCCAGGCTCACCTCGTCCAGGGCCCGCAGCACGCCGCGCTCGCCGTCCGGGTACTCCAGCACGAGGTCGCGCACGGAGAGCGCGGGGATGGCGTCGGACGCGGCGGCAGAGCGCTCGCCGGCGACGCGGTGGGCGGCCGCCGCGGCCGGGATGCGGAGGGCGTCGAGGTCGGCCTGCGGGGCGGTGAGGGCGGTCATGGTGAGGTCCTTTCTCCAAGCGGGGGCGAGGCGGAGCCGAGGGGGACGACGGCGCCGGGCGGCGCCGTCGTCGGGAATGGTCAGTTGCCGCCGAGGGCGACCAGCGGGTCGATCCGGGTGACGCGGAAGACCGCGACGACGGCGGCGAGCATGCCGAGCACGAGGACCCCGGCGGCGGGCACCGCGGTGGTGGCCCACGAGAGCTCGAACGGGACGGCCCGCCCCGCGAACGCGCCGATCACGGCGGCCAGCCCGGTGCCCACGGCCACGCCGCCGACGAGCACGAACGCGGCCTGCGCGAGCGAGTCCTTCAGCACCCAGCCGTTCGAGCCGCCGAGGGCCTTGAGCACCGCGATGTCGCGGGTGCGCTGCACCGTCCAGATGGACAGGAACGCGATCACCACGAGCGCCGAGATGCCGTACAGGAAGCCCTGCATGGTCATCAGGGAGCCGTTCTCGGACCGGTAGCTGGGCAGGGCGGCGTAGGAGCCCTTCACGGTCTCGGCGACGGTGCCCGCGGCGTCGTCGCCGGCGGCGGCCACGGCGTCGACGTCGGCGCCGGCGTCGAAGCGCACGAGGCCGGCGGTGCCGAGCACCGCGTCGTCGGCGGTGTGCGAGATGGCGTTCCAGTCCTCGAGCGCCAGCCACGTCACGGGGGAGTGGGAGTAGTACTCGGTCGGCACGACGTCGGCCACGGTGTAGACGAAGCCGGAGACCGCGACGGCGTCACCCGCCTGGGCGTGGAGGGAGTCGGCCACGTCCTGGCTGAGCACGATCTGCCCGGGCTCGACGCCGGCCGGCGCGTCGGAGCCGTCCGGGGTGAGGCCGATGAACGCGGTGGTGGCCACGCCGGTGGTGGGCTCGCCGGACACGTCCGCGCGGCCCTGCGGGTCCGTGTCCACGGGGTGCTCGAGCCCGATGGCCCGGCCCTGGCTCACCCCGAGCGGCTCGACGGAGGCCACGCCGTCCGTGGCCGCCCACGCGTCGCGCTGGGCCACGGTGAACTCGGACTGGGTGAACGACGCGGTGGGCTCCTGGCCCGCCGCGCCGCCGAAGACCAGACGCTGCACGCCCTGCTCGCCGAGGCGGTCGATCGCGGCGGTGTTCTGTCCGCCCAGGCCGGCCGTGAGGCCGGAGAGCATGACGAGCAGCAGGCTGATGAGGGCCACCACGGAGCCCATGAGGGCGAACCGTCCGGTGGCGAAGCGGAGGTCGCGGAGTGCGAGGAACACGGGGCGCGTCCTTTCCTGAAGGGGTCTGTCCTGAGGTTGCCTCCACGGTCTCGCGCGGGGAGGGGTCGCGACATCACCCGCGGCGGCTGGACCCGGTCAACCGAATGGTTGATCCCGGCGGCGCACCGGCGCGGCCCCGGGGCCCGGGGGCGTTGTCGCGTCCGGGGCGCGCCCTAGGGTGGAGCCATGTCCGACGCACCCCGCGCCGCCGTGCCCCCCGCGCCCACCGAGACCGGCACCACCGCCGTGCTCGCCGGCCTGCGCGTGGCCCTGCACGTCACGTTCGCCGCGCTGCTCACCGTGGGGCTGGTGCGTGCGCTCGCGGACCGGTCCCCGGACGCGTCCGGTCCGTTCCCGGCCACCACCCTGGTGCTGCTGACCGCCGCGCTGGCGGGCGTCTACCTGGCCGGGACCGTGCTGGAGCGGCGCCGGTGGGCCCGGGGCGACGACGTCGGCCGCGGTCCGGCGGTCGCCTGGCTGGCCCTGGTGCTGCTGCTGTGGGGGCTGCTCGTGGCCCACCACGGCGACTTCGCGTGGGTCGCCTTCCCCCTCTTCTTCGTCGTCCTGCACGTGGTCGGCCGGGTGACCCGGCAGGCGTGGGTGCGCCACGTGGTCGGGCCCGTGCTGGTGGTGGCGATGGCCGTCGTCGTGGTGGCCGGGATGGCGGGGGGCGCCGGCGGCGTGCGGGTGCCGGCCGTGATCGGTCCGCTGGTGGGTGCCGCCGTGGCCGTGGTGCTCTCCGAGGCGTACCGTGCCCTGCACGCCGAGTCCGAGCGCCAGCGTGCCGTGGCCGAGCAGCTGCGCGCCGCGCAGGCGGAGCTCGCGCGCACGGAGCACCGGGCGGGGGTGAGCGCCGAGCGGGAGCGGCTCGCCCGCGAGATCCACGACACCCTCACCCAGGGGCTGGCCTCGATCGTGCTGGTCTCGCGCGCGGCCCAGGACGCGCTCGACGCCGCCGACCCCGCCCTCGCCCGGCAGCGCATGGAGACCGTGCGCGCCACGGCCGCCGAGAACCTCGCCGAGTCCCGCCGCTTCGTCCGCGACCTGCGCGGCACCGGGGCGCCGTCCCTCGTCGAGGCGCTCGAGCGCGCGGTCACCGGCTTCGCCGACCGGCAGGCCGCCGCCGGGACGCCCGTGGCCGCGGACGTCGAGGTCGTGGGCGAGCCGGTCGCGGTCGCCGAGGCCGTGGAGACCGCCGTGCTGCGGGCCGTGCAGGCGTCCCTGGCGAACGTCGGCGCCCACGCGGGCGCCCATCGCGCCCGCGTCACGCTGGGCTACCTCGGCGACGAGCTGACGGTGGACGTGGCCGACGACGGCGCGGGGTTCGACCCGGCCGTCGTCGCGGCCCGCACCCGGACCGGAGCCGCCGGTGCCGACCCGGGGGCGGGGACCGGCGTGGGACTGGCGAGCGTGCGCGAGCGCCTCGCGGCGGTGGGCGGCGAGGCCACCGTCGAGTCGGCCCCCGGCGAGGGCACTGTGGTGGCGCTGCGGGTGCCGCTGGCCGCCGCCGGGGCCGGCCGGGGCGCGGATCCCGAGCAGACCGAGAGCGAGGAGACCGCATGAGCGTGCGCGTGATGCTGGTGGACGACCACCCGGTGGTGCGGGCGGGGGTGCGGGCCGTCGTCGAGGCGCACCCGGACCTGACCGTGGTGGCCGAGGCCGCCGACGGGGCGGAGGCGATCGGCGTCCTGGAGGCGGGCGAGCCCGCGGTGGACGTCGTGCTGATGGACCTGCAGATGGGCGCGGGCATGGACGGCGTGACCGCCACCCGCGCCGTGCGGGAGCGGTGGCCGGGGGTGCAGGTGCTGATCCTGACGACCTTCGACACGGAGGCGGACATCCTCGCGGCCGTGAACGCGGGCGCCGCCGGCTACCTGCTCAAGGACGCCCCGAGCGAGGAGATCGCCTCGGCGGTGCGGCAGGCGGCGGCGGGGCGCAAGGCCCTGGCCCCGCAGGTCGCGGCCACGCTGATGGGGCGCATGTCCGGCGGCTCCGAGGTGCTGTCCGAGCGGGAGATCGAGCTGCTCGAGCTGATCGCGCGGGGCGCCACGAACAAGGTGGCCGCGAAGGAGCTGTTCATCTCCGAGGCCACTGTGAAGACGCACCTGGTGCACATCTTCCAGAAGCTCGGCGTGGACAACCGCACCCGCGCCGTCGACGAGGCCCGGCGACGGCGCATCATCCGCTGACGCGCAGGCCGGGGCGGCCGGCCCCCGCGGACCCGGTCCTGCTCAGCGGCGCCGCACGTACCGGGTGATCACCGCCGCGGCGACGGCGGCCAGCGCCAGCACGCCGAGCGCGGCGGGCAGGCTGAGGTCGCCGCGCTGGACGCCGAGCCCCCGCAGCGTCCAGAAGACGATCAGGGTGCACGTGAACATCACGCCGACGAACATCCAGGCCGTGCGCAGCCCGGGTCCCAGCCCCGCACCGGGCCGGTGGCGGGGGTCACGGGGATCACGGTCGTCACCGGGCTGACCGTGGTGGAGGGGAGGCATCGTCATGCGCTCCACCGTAAGGGCCACGGGCCGGGCCGGGCCAGGGCCACCGCGTAGGCTTCAGGCTCGTGAAGACCCTTGTGCTCGGCAACGGCGGCCGCGAACACGCGCTGCTCACCGCCCTCTCCCGTGATCCGCAGGTCAGCGCCCTCCACGCGGCGCCCGGCAACGCCGGCATGGCCGACCTCGCCACCCTCCACGCCGTCGAGGCCACCAACCCGGCCGCCGTCGTGGAGCTCGCGCGCGAGCTGGGGGCCGACCTCGTCGTCGTCGGACCCGAGGCCCCGCTGGCCGCCGGCGTCTCCGACGCCCTGCGCGAGGCCGGGTTCGCCGTGTTCGGCCCCTCGCAGGCCGCCGCGCAGCTCGAGGCGTCCAAGGCCTTCGCCAAGGAGGTCATGGCCGCCGCGGGCGTGCCCACCGCCGGCTCCCGCGTGTGCACCACCGCCGCGGAGGCCGCCGCCGCCCTCGACGAGTTCGGCGCCCCGCACGTCGTCAAGGACGACGGTCTGGCCGCGGGCAAGGGCGTCGTGGTCACCTCCGACCGCGCCGAGGCCCTCGCCCACGCCGAGGCCTGCTTCGCCGCCGGCGGCACCGTGGTGATCGAGGACTTCCTGGACGGCCCCGAGGTCTCCCTCTTCGTGATCTGCGACGGCGAGGCCGCCGTCGCCCTCACCCCCGCCCAGGACTTCAAGCGCATCCACGACGGCGACGCCGGCCCCAACACCGGCGGCATGGGCGCGTACACGCCGCTGCCGTGGCTGCCCGAGGGCTTCACGGACGAGGTCATGGACCGCGTGGCCCGCCCCGTGCTCGCCGAGATGGCCCGCCGCGGCACCCCGTTCACGGGCGTGCTGTTCTGCGGCCTGGCCGTGACCGCCGAGGGCGTGGAGGTCATCGAGTTCAACGTGCGCTTCGGCGACCCCGAGACCCAGGCCGTGCTCGCCCGCCTCGAGACGCCCCTGGGCGGGCTGCTCGCCGACGCCGCGGCCGGCCGGCTCGGCGCGGACCGTCGACTCGAGTGGAGCGACGACGTCGCCGTGGACGTGGTCATGGCCTCGGCCGGCTACCCGGCCTCCTCCTCGAAGGGCGACGTGATCACCGGGCTGGCCGACGCGGCCGGCCTCGAGGGCGTGCACGTGATCCACGCGGGCACCGCGGTGTCCGGTGAGGACGTGGTGACGGCGGGCGGCCGGGTGCTGGCCGTCGTCGGGCGCGGGGCGGACCTGGCCCAAGCGCGCGAGCGCGCCTACGCGGGCGTCGAGCGCATCCGGTTCGACGGCGCCCAGTGGCGCACGGACATCGGACTCAAGGCCGAGCGCGGCGAGATCACCGTGCCGGGGACGGAGGGAGCGAAGTGAGCGGGGAGCGCGTGGGGTTCACGGGGGCCGAGGCCCTCGAGCTGCCGGGCTGGCGGCACGTCTACTCGGGCAAGGTGCGGGACCTGTACGAGCCCGCTGACGCCGAGCCGGGGCGGTCCGCGACGCTGCTCGTGGTGGCCTCCGACCGGATCAGCGCCTACGACCACGTGCTGGAGCCGCCGATCCCGGACAAGGGCGCCATCCTCACCCGGTTGACCCTGTGGTGGTTCGAGAAGCTGGCCGAGGGCTACAACGGGGCCCACGCCGAGCCGGTCGAGCACCACGTGGTGAGCGCGGACGTGCCCGCGGCCGTGGCCGGGCGGGCGATGATCGTCAAGCGCCTGGACATGTTCCCCGTGGAGTGCATCGCCCGCGGCTACCTGACCGGCTCCGGCCTGGCCGAGTACCGCGCGTCGGGCACGGTGGCCGGCCTGCCGCTGCCCGCCGGGCTCGTGGACGGCTCGCGGGTCGACCCGCCGATCTTCACGCCGTCCGCGAAGGCCGAGGTCGGCGAGCACGACGAGAACATCACGTTCGAGCAGATGGTCGAGCGCGTGGGCACCGAGGCCGCCGAGCGCCTGCGGTTCCTCACCCTGGACCTGTACGCCCGCGCCGAGGCGATCGCCCGCGAGGCCGGCATCATCCTGGCGGACACGAAGGTCGAGTTCGGTGTGGACCCGGCCACCGGCCAGGTGGTGCTGGGCGACGAGGTCCTCACCCCGGACTCCTCCCGGTTCTGGGACGCCGAGGACTACGAGCCCGGCCGCCCCCAGGCGAGCTTCGACAAGCAGTTCGTCCGCGACTGGCTCACGGGCCCCGACTCCGGTTGGGACAAGACCAGCGGGGAGGCCCCGCCGGCGCTGCCCGCCGACGTCGTGGCCAAGACCCGCGACCGCTACGTGGAGGCGTACGAGCGCCTGACGGGCCGCCCCTTCGACGCCTGACCCGGACTTTCGAACGTGGGGTAGGCCCTCTGCCACGTTCGAAAGCGCGTCGGGCGCGCCACCCATCAGGCGAGCGAGTCCTCCCAGGCCCGGTGCAGCGCCGCGAACCGGCCGTCGGCCGCCACCAGCTCGGCGGGGCTGCCGTCCTCGATGATCCGGCCATCGTGCATCACGAGCACCCGGTCGGCGGTCTCGACGGTGCTGAGCCGGTGGGCGATGATCAGCGCCGTCCGGTTCCCCAGCAGCCGCTCCAGCCCGGCCTGCACGAGTCGCTCGCTCGGCAGGTCCAGCGACGACGTCGCCTCGTCCAGGATCAGCACGGCGGGGTCCGCGAGGAACGCCCGCGCGAACGACACGAGCTGCCGCTGTCCCGCGCTCAGCCGCCCGCCGCGCTTGGCGACGTCGGTCGCGTAGCCCTCGGGCAGCCCCAGGATGAAGTCGTGCGCCCCCACCGCCCGGGCGGCCGCCTGGATCTCGGCCTCGGTGGCGTCGGGCCGGCCGAGGGCGATGTTCTCCGCGATCGACCCGGAGAACAGGAACGCCTCCTGGGTCACCATCACCACGTTGCGCCGCAGATCCGCCTGGCTGAGTTCGCGCAGCTCCACCCCGTCCAGCGTCAGCGAGCCGGCAGAGACGTCGTAGAACCGGGCGATGAGCTTGGCCAGCGTCGACTTGCCCGCACCCGTCTGGCCCACCACGGCCACGGTCTGCCCGGCCGGGATCACGAGGTCGAACTCCGGCAGCACCACCCGGTCCGGCCCGTAGCTGAACACCGCGTCCCGGAACTCCACCCGCCCGGACGCCACGCCCGTCCCCGGAGCGTCGGCCCCGGGCAGCGGCGTGGGCTCGGCGGCCTCCACCACGGTGGGCTCCTCCTCGAGCAGGCCGGAGACCTTCTCGAGCGCCGCCGTCGCGGACTGCAGCGACGAGTAGAACATCGCCACCATCTCCATGGGCTGGAACACGCGCCGTCCGGCCAGCAGGAGCGCCACGAGCACCCCCACCTCGAGGTCGCCGTCGAGCACGCGCAGGCCCCCGGTCACGAGCAGCGCCGCCACCGTCAGGTTGCCCGTCGCCACGAGCACCGGCTGCAGGATGCCGAACAGGTTGAGCGTGGCCACCATGTCGTCCCGGTAGGCCGTGGCCAAGTCGCGGTACCGCGCGTCGTTGTCCCGTTCCCGCCGGAAGGCCTGGACCGCGCGGATGCCGGTCATGGTCTCCACGAAGTGCACGATCGACCGCGCCGAGGACACCCGCGACCGCCGGTACGCCTCCTCGGACCGCACCTGGTACCAGCGCGTCACGATCGCCACCGGCACGGCCGCGCCCAGCAGCACGAGGAACGACGGCGGGTCCAGCAGCAGGATGGACGCCGCGGTGAACGACATGAACATCAGCCCGGACACGAGCGAGGACACGCCCTGGTCCAGCAGCTCCCGCAGCGCCTCCAGGTCCGAGGTCTGCCGCGAGATCACCCGCCCGGACGTGTACCGCTCGTGGAACCCGAGGCTCAGCCGCTGCGTGTGCCGGAACACGCGCAGCCGCAGGCTGAGCAGCATGGCCTGGCTGGCCCGCGCGGTGAGCCACGTGTACGCCCCCAGCAGGCCCCCGGAGACGAGGGCCGCCGCCACGTACGCCCCGCCCACGGGGACGAGGATGGGCCAGACGGACTCGCCGGCCCGCACGGCCTCGACGACGCGCGGCAGCTCCGCGTCGATCGCCCAGGCGATGATCAGCGGCCCGGCCGCCCGCGCCGCGTTGGACACGAGCACGAAGACCACGGTGACCAGCAGCGTCCCCCGGACCGGCCGCGCGAGCTCGCCGAGCAGCCGGAAGGACCGGCGCCGGATGTGGCGGCGCTCCGCGCGGGTGTAGTCGAGGTCCTCTTCGGCCCCCACGCCGCGCACGCGGCTCACGTCGGCGGCGCTCATGCCTGCTCCTCCGGTCGGCTCGAGATGATGTGCCGGTACACGGCGCTGCGGGCCAGCAGTTCGGGGTGCGTCCCCACGTCCTCGATCCGCCCGTCCGCCAGCACCGCGACCCGGTCCGCCAGGGCCACGGTGGAGGGACGATGCGCCACGATCAGGGTGGTCGTCCCGTCGAGGACCTCGCGCAGGCGCGCGGTCACGGTCTCCTCGGTGCGCACGTCGAGGGCGGAGAGGGGGTCGTCCAGCACGAGCACGTCCGGGCGCGCCGCGATCGCGCGGGCGAGGGCGATCCGCTGGCGCTGTCCGCCGGAGAGGCTGAGGCCCTCCTCGCCGATCTCGGTCTCGACGCCGTCCGCCAGGTCCGCCACGAAGCCCGCCTGCGCGGTCTCGAGCGCGAGGTCGAGCAGGGCGTCCGCCGCGGGGGAGTGGAGGCCGTCCGCGAGCACGTCCGCCGGGGCGCCGAGCAGCACGTTCTGCCGGATGGTCGCGGAGAACAGCGTGGCGTCCTCGAACGCCACGGACACCCGCCGGCGCAGCTCCTCGAGCGGCATCCGGCGCACGTCCACCCCGTCCACGCAGACGGAGCCCGCCGTGACGTCGAGCAGCCGGGGGACCAGCTGCAGCAGCGTCGACTTGCCGGCGCCGGTCGCGCCGACCAGGGCCATCGTCTCGCCGGGCACCAGCTCGAGGTCGACGCCGTCGAGCAGGTCGCGCTCCCCGCGCCCCGGGTCCGCGTCCGGCCAGCGGAAGCGCACCCCGCGGAACGCGAGCGCGCCGGTGGCCGGGGGCACGACGGCGGCCTCCCCGGTGGGCGAGGCGATGTCCACGGGCGTGGCGAGGACGTCCACGTGGCGGTCGATCGCCGTGCGGGCCGAGAGCGTCATGCCCATCAGCTGGCCCACCGACTCGACCGGCCCGGCCAGCACGGCCGCGGTGGCGAAGTAGGCGGCGAGCGCGCCCACCGTCAGCTCCCCGGTCGCCACGAGCCACAGGCCCAGGGCGAGGCCCAGGCCCAGCACCGTCTCCGGCAGGGCCACGATGAGCGCGATGAACCGGGCCAGCACCGAGGCCTTGTGCACCTCGGTGCCCTGCAGCGTGCGGGCGCGCCCGCGGAAGCCGTCGAGGGCGTGCGCGCCGCGGCCGAACGCCTTGAGGACGCGGATGCCGTGCACCGACTCCTCGACGGACGTGGCGAGGTCCCCGGCCTGGTCCTGGGAGAGCCGGGACGCGGCGCGGAAGTCGTTGCGGAACCCGAACGACGCCCACATGATCGGCACGGCCGCGGCGAGGTAGAGCAGGGCCAGCTGCCAGGACAGCAGGAACAGCAGGACGAGGCCGACGGCGATGGTCACCACGTCCACCACGAGCATGACCGAGCCGAACGCGATCCACCGCCGCAGCAGCGAGAGGTCGCCCTGGGCCCGGGAGAGCAGCTGCCCCGAGGGCCACGCGTCGTGGAACGCCACCGGCAGGCGCTGGAGCCGTTCGAACAGGGCGATGCGCGCCCGGTTCTCCACCCCGGCGGCCGGCGGGAGGATGAAGTACCGGCGCAGGCCGATGAACGCGGCCTCGGCGAGGCCGAGCACGGTGAGTAGGCCGGCGGCCCGCCACACGTCCGCGCGGGAGTCGGGGGAGGAGGGCCCGGCGAGCACAGTCTGCGTGAACACGGTGTCCACGAGCAGGTGGATGACCTGCGGGATGGCCAGGGCCACGAGGCCCGCCGCCGTGGCCGAGGCGAGCCCGAGCACCCAGCGCGCCCGCACGCCCTCGAGGTACGGTGCGATCCCGCCCAGGGCGTCACGCAGGGACGAGGCGTCGGGAGAGGTGGCGCGGGTCACGGGGCCCCACTGTACCCGCGGCCCCGGACGGGACAGGCGGCTCAGCCCCGCGGGACCAGGTCCAGCACCACGGCCTCGGGCCGGCACGCGAACCGCACGGGCGCGGACGGCGCGGTCCCCAGGCCGGCCGACACCTCGAGGGGGACGGTCCGCCCCGCGGCCGTCCACGTCGAGACCCCGGAGGCCTGTCGGCGCGGCAGGTCGCAGTTGGTGACGAGCGCACCGAGGAACGGCACGCACACCTGCCCGCCGTGGGTGTGGCCGGCGAGCAGCAGGTCGGCGCCGTCGGCGGTCATGGCGTCCAGCACGCGGCGGTACGGGGCGTGGGTGACGCCCAGCCGGAACCGCCCGTCGTCACCGGGCCGCCCGGCGTTCTCGTCGGGTGCGGCGCCGGGGAAGCCGGCCCAGGCGTCCAGACCGAGGTGCGGGTCGTCGGTGCCGGCGGCGAGGACCTCGAGCGTGGTCCCGGCGCGGGTCGGCACGGCCAGGGCGGCGCCCCGGTTCGTCAGGTCGGCCCAGCCGGCGGCGCGGAACGCGCCGAACAGGACGTCGGAGGGAAGCCGGGGCCGGTCCGCGTCCATGCGCGAGGGGCCCGCGAAGTACCGGAGGGGGTTGGCCGCCTTGGGCGCGTAGTAGTCGTTGGAGCCGGGCACGAACACGCCGGGCCGCGCCAGCAGCGGCCCGAGCGCGTCGAGCACGAGCGGCACCGACGCCGCGGCGGACACGTTGTCACCCGTGTTGACCACGAGGTCCGGCTCGAGCGCAGCCAATCCGCGCAGCCACGCCCGCTTGGCCCGGTGCCGGGGCAGCAGGTGGATGTCCGAGAGGTGCAGCACCCGCAGCGGCGCCGACCCGGCCGGCAGCACGGCCAGTCGGTGCGTGCGCACCGTCCTGGCCTCGGCCTCGGCGAGGCCCCAGGCCAGGCCGAGGCCCGCCGTCGCGGCCAGCCCGGCGGCGGCAGGCGCTGCGGCGCGGAACATGCGCCGGGCGGGGGAGGCGGCGGGGCGCATCGCGGTCAGAAGCCCGGGACCGCCTGGGGCTGCGGCCCGCCCCGGTCCAGGTCGTCGATGGTGAACTGGCGTCCGTCCGGGTGCTCGCCGGCCTCGCCCGGGTCCTCCGACTGCGGGCCGTCCCACTCGGGCAGTTCACCCGGCGGGAACTTCTCCTTGGCCAACTGGTTGTACTCGAGCCAGGACGGGCCGTTGATGGAGGTCGAGTAGAACGGGCTGCGGACCTCGCCGTTGACGGTCTCGCCCGTCATGGACTTCAGGTTGTTGTAGCGGCCGGTCCACACGGCGGTGGCCAGCTTGCTGGTGAATCCGACGAACCACGTGGAGGACACGTTGTCGTTCGTGCCCGTCTTGCCGCCGAACTCGTAGCCGGCGCCCTCCTCGGCGATGTTGAAGCCGCCGATGTGGCGCAGGACCGGCATCAGCTCCCGGACGTGGTCCGGGTCGATGACCTGATCGCACTGCGGGCCGGCGACGTCGTACTGGTTGCCGGCGGTGTCCGTGACCTCCAGGATGGCGCGCGGCTCGCAGTACAGGCCGTTCGCGGCGATGGCGGCGTACGCGCCGGCCAGGGACAGCGGTGCCACCGAGTCCTTGCCGAGCAGGAAGGACGGGTCGTCCGGCTGCAGCGGGGAGCTGTCCAGGGCGCGGGTGATGCCCAGCTGGGTGGTGAGGCTCGTGATGTCGCACAGGTCCAGCTGGTACGCGGTGGCGACGGTCGGGGTGTTCACGGACCAGAAGAGGCCCTCGTCCACGCGCACCTGCCGCAGCATGTCGGGGATCACGTTCTTGAACTGCCAGGTGCCGCCGATCGTGGTGTAGCCGCCCGGGCGGCACGAGGCCGCGAAGCGCGTGCCCGTGGGGTAGACGTTCCGGGAGGCGTCCACGGAGTCGACCAGGCGGTTGCCGTTACGCAGCCACGTCAGGGCCACGAAGGGCTTGAGCGTGGAGCCTGCCTGGAAGCCCTGGCCGCCGCCCCACTGCTTGTCCACATTGAAGTTCAGCGAGGTGTGGCCGAGTTCGTCCTGGATGGCGTACTCGGTGTTCTGGGCCATGGTGCGGATGTTGCCGGTGC
This sequence comes from Micrococcus sp. CS26, assembly GCF_055522295.1. Taxonomy (NCBI): domain Bacteria; kingdom Bacillati; phylum Actinomycetota; class Actinomycetes; order Micrococcales; family Micrococcaceae; genus Micrococcus; species Micrococcus sp. CS26. The sequence continues at coordinate 60,891 of NZ_JBVFVY010000002.1, read as the reverse complement.
CGGCCTCCACCGAGGTGAGCGCGTGGCCGGCGCCCAGCGACTCGTTGTTGGGCACGGAGGCGCGCAGGTTCTTCTCGGTCTCCTTCTGGAGCGTCGAGTCGATCGTCGTGCGGATGGTGAGTCCGCCGCGGTCCAGCAGGGCCTGGCGGGACTGGACGTCCGGGCCGAACGTGGGGTCGGCAAGGATCTGCCGCTCCACGTAGTCGCAGAAGTAGGCGCCGAACTTGGCGTAGAGGCAGCCCGAGGGGCGGGACTCCATCACCACCTCCATCGGCTGGGCGACGGCGTGGTCGTACTCCTCCTGGGAGAGGTAGCCGTTGTCCTTCATCGCGTTCAGCACGAGGTTGCGCCGCTCCGTGGCCTCCTCCGGATTGCGGGCCGGGTTGAACCGGGTGGGGGACTGGACCATGCCGGCCAGCGTGGCGGCCTCCCAGCTCTCCAGGTCGGCGGCGGACTTGCCGAACACGTACTGCGAGGCGGCCTCGACGCCGTAGGCGCGGCCGGAGAACAGCACGATGTTGAGGTAGCCCTCGAGGATCTCGTCCTTCGACATCTGCTTCTCGACGGCGACGGCGAGCTTGATCTCCTTGACCTTGTCCGCGATGTTCTTGGAGCCGGAGAGGGTGAGGCGGGAGTCGCCGCGGATCTGCTGCACGTTCACCAGCATGTTGTTCACGAACTGCTGGGTGAGGGTGGAGGCGCCCTGCGTGGAGTCGGAGGTGGCGTTGTTCACGGTCGCGCGGATGAGGCCGCGCGCGTCCACGCCGTCGTGATCGTAGAAGCGCTCGTCCTCGATGGCCACGATCGCGTGCTGCATGTGCTCCGAGATCTCGTCCAGCGGGACCGGGGTGCGGTTCTCCTCGTAGAAGACGGCGATCTCCTCACCGTCCTCCGAGAGGATGCGCGACGGCACGGAGACCGGCTCCGTGGGCAGCTCGTCCGGCAGCTCGTCCAGCATCTCCCGGCCCGACGCGGCGGCGACACCGGCCAGGCCCGCGACGGGCAGCAGGAGGGCCGCCACGAGCAGGCCGGCCACCGCCGAGAGGCCCACGAAGGCGAGGAGGCGGCCGAGGGCGCTCGAGGGCGCGGGGAAGCGGGTCGTGCGGGAGGCCATGGGCGCGAGTGTAGCGCGGGCGCCTGGGACCTCTTCCGGGGTCTGCGCCGGTGGCTAGGGTGGGTCCCATGACTCAGCAGACGCAGTGGGAGTACGCCACGATCCCCCTCCTCATCCACGCGACCAAGCAGATCCTCGACCAGTGGGGCGAGGACGGCTGGGAGCTCGTCACGGTGATCCCGGGCCCCGAGGGGAACAACCCCGTGGCCTACCTCAAGCGTCCGAAGGCGGCGTGAACGTGACGGAGCAGTCCTCGGCCCCCACCTGGGGCGACGGCGCCGTCGCGGCCCGCCTCGCGGAGCTCGGCATCGACCGACCCGCCGTCGCGGCGCCGGTCGGCTCCTACGTCCCGGCGCTGCGGGACGGCGACCTCGTGCTGACCTCCGGCCAGCTCCCCTTCGTGGCCGGCGCCCTGCCCGCCACCGGCAAGGTGGGCGCGGAGGTCACCCCCGAACGCGCCCAGGAGCTCGCGCGAGCATGCGCCGTGAACGCGGTGGCCGCGGTGCACGAGCTGGTGGGCGACCTGGACCGGGTCGCCCAGGTCGTCAAGGTCGTCGGCTTCGTGGCCTCCGACCCCGCGTTCACCGGTCAGCCCGGCGTGGTGAACGGCGCCTCGGACGTGCTGGCCGAGATCTTCGGCGAGGCCGGCCGCCACGCGCGCTCCGCCGTCGGCGTGGCCGTGCTGCCCATGGACGCTCCCGTCGAGGTGGAGATCACCGTCCGTGTCCGCTGACCCGGCCGGCCTGCTGCTGCCGGTCCCGGGGCAGGAGGAGGACCTCACCCGCCAGTGGCTGGACCGGCGCTTCCGCCAGGTCCGCCCCGCCCGGCCCGGGTCGTCCGTCGTGCTCGTGCGGGACGGCGACGACGGCCCGGAGGTCTTCCTCCGTCACCGCGCGGGACGCACCCCGCTCGGCCGCGTGGGTCTGCCCGGCGGCGCGCTCATCGAGTCCGACGCCGACTCCTGCCCGTGGTACGGGCCCGAGCCCTCCCAGTGGGCCCGCACGTTCGGGACCACGGACCGGCGGCGTGCGCGGCAGCACGTGGTGGCCGCCGTCCGTGAGCTCCACGACGAGGCCGGAGTGCTCCTCGCCGGTCGCTCCGACACGGACGTCGTGTCCACGGCGCGCATCGAGACCTGGGGCGGGGGCCGCAGCTCCCTCGAGGAGGGCTCGGAGAGTCTGCCCCATCTGCTGGCCGCGCGTGGCCTCGGGGTGCGCGCCGACCTGCTGCGCCCCGTCATGCGCTGGCGATCCGCGCCCCACGTCCACCGACGCTTCGACACGGCCGTGTTCGCCACGATGACCCCACCGCTGCAGTCCGCGCCGGCATCCGAGGAACCCGGTCCCGAACTTCAGGCGTGGGTGTCCGCGCGTCGCGCGCTCGCCGGCCCGCTGCGGCTGCCCGGACCCGCCGGGGCGGAGGGCACGGCACCCTTCGACCAGGTGGCGACCCCGCTGACGCAGGTGATCGTGCGTCGGGTCGCGGCACACCGGACGGCCGCCGCCTTCCTGCTCTCCGTCACGCCCTGTGCCCGGCGCGGCCCCGTGCCGGAATACCACCTGGTCACCGAGGCCGGCGACGACGGCACCCCCCGGATGCGCGTGGAGCGGGCCACCCGGGACTGACCGGGGTGGCCCGCTCCACGGCAGGGCGGGGGGCGTCAGCGCGAACGCTGACGCAGACGCTGCAGGTCCAGGATGACCACGGCGCGGTTCTCCAGGCGGATCCAGCCGCGCTGGACGAACTCGGCCAGGGCCTTGTTCACGGTCTCGCGGGACGCGCCCACCAGCTGGGCGAGCTCCTCCTGCGTGAGGTCGTGCGCCACCAGCAGGCCGTCCGCGGCCGGCCGGCCGAAGCGGTCCGCGAGGTCCAGGAGCGCCTTGGCCACGCGGCCCGGCACGTCCGAGAACACCAGGTCCGCCAGGGACTCGTTGGTCTTGGACAGGCGCTGGGCCAGGGCCTGGAGCAGCTGGACCGACACATCCGGCGACGAGGCGATGGCGCGGCGCAGGTTCTCATGGCGCAGACCGGCCAGGCGCGTGGCGGACACCGCGGTGGCGGTGGCGTTGCGCGGGGCGGGGTTGAACAGGGCCATCTCGCCGAAGATCTCGCCGGGGCCGAGCACGGCCACGAGGTTCTCGCGGCCGTCCGAAGCGGTGCGGCCGAGCTTGATCTTGCCGGACATGATCACGTACAGCTGATCGCCCTGGTCGCCCTCGTGGAACGCGGACGCGCCGCGGGAGAGCTCCACCTCGGTCAGCTCCGAGGTGAGGATGGCGAACACCTCGTCGTCCAGGTTGGTGAACAGCGGAGCCTTCCGCAGAACCTCGAGATCCATGTGTGCGTGTCCTCTCTGTGGGCAGTTCCTCACACCGCGGCGGAGGAGCCGCCCGGTTCACTGGCGTCCATTGTGCCCCATACCCCCGTGCGGGCCGATACCCTGGATCCTCCACCGGGCGCGCGGGCGGTCCCCGTGCGTGGCCGGTGCCGTCGCATCCGAAGGAGGTCGCCCATGCCGCTGGGTCTGACGTGGCTGGACGTCCTGCTCATCGTCGCGCTGGCGATGCTCCTGGTCCAGGGCCACCGTCGCGGCCTGTGGGTGGTGCTGGGCAACCTCGTCGGCCTGGTCGGCGGTGCCGCGATCGCGTTCTACGCCCTGCCGGAGGTGGCGGAGTTCGTCACCGCGCCGCAGTGGCGGTGGGCCGCGCTGATCGCCACCCTCGTCCTGCTCGTGGCGGCGGGCCAGTACGTGGGCGCCGCCATCGGCGAGGCGATCCGGCTGCGCGTGAACCTGCCGGCCCTGCGACTCGTCGACCGCCTGCTCGGCGCGCTCGCCGCCGGTCTCGCGGGCGCCCTCGTCCTCTGGCTCGTGGCGTTCTCCATCGCGGCCTCCGGCTCCACCGCGGTCACCCGTGAGGTGAACCGCTCGCAGGTGATCACGGCGCTGGACACCGTGATGCCCGACTCGCTCCTGGCCTGGGCCGCCCGCTCGCGCTCCGCCGTCGCCGACCTGGACGTGCTGCCGGAGCTCGAGCTGCCCGCCCCCGTCCCGGAGTCCGACGACGGCGTCCGCGCCGCCCCGGCCCCGGCCGCGACGCCGGGTCTGCCCTCGGCCGCCTCCTCCCCGTCCGACACCGCGACGTCCGCCCCGTCCGCCTCGGCGACCCCCGAGGAGCCCGACGACGCCGCCGCGGCGTCGTCGTCCACGGCCGCCGCGCCGTCGGCCACGACGACCGCCCCCGCCTCGTCGACGTCGACGGCCGCCCCCTCGACTCCCGCCGCCTCCTCGGCGTCGGCCGCCGTCGTCCGGCTGACCGGGACGGCCGCGCAGTGCAACCAGGTGCAGAGCGGCTCGGGCGTGGCCGTGGCCCCGGACCGCGTGCTCACGAACGCGCACGTGGTCCTCGGCGTGGACGCCCCCACCGTGACGGACCGCGCCCGCGGCGTGCACGCGGCGCGGATCGTCCACCTGGACACGGCGCACGACCTCGCCGTCCTGGCGGTCGACGACGCGAACCTGCCCGTCATGCCGGTCGGCGCCGAGCTGACGGGCGGCGCGTCGGCCTCCGTCCTGGGCTATCCCGACGGCGGCCCGTTCGCCTCCACCCCCGCGACCGTGCAGGCCGTCGGCGAGGTGCCGCTCGGCGACGTCCTGACCGGTGCCGCGAGCATGGTGGACGTCTACACCCTCGCGGCGGACATCCGCCACGGCTACTCGGGCGGCCCGGTGGTGGACGCCGCCGGGAACCTGGCCGGTCTGGTGTTCGCCCGGGCCCCGGGCTCGGACGCCGTCGGCTACGCCCTGACGGCGGACACCATCGCCCCCGTCGTCGCCGCGGCCCCGGGGATGACGGCCACGGTCCCCTCGGGGGACTGCGTCCCGGGCGGCTGAGCCGGCGCCGCGCCACGCGCCTGACGCCCGCATTCCGGACCGGACTGTCCGGCAACGGCCCGCGTCGACTATTGTGGCATCCGTCACACTCGAGTTTCCCCGACCCTCGGAGGTCCTGCATGTCCAGCACCGTCTCCGCGCCCGCCACGGCGCCGAAGCGCACCCGGGAGGAGTTCGCCGGCCGGTGGGCCTTCATCCTGGCGGCCATCGGCTCCGCCGTGGGCCTCGGCAACATCTGGCGCTTCCCCTACGTCGCCTATGAGAACGGCGGCGGCGCGTTCGTCATCCCCTACCTGATCGCGCTGCTCACCGCGGGCATCCCGCTCCTGTTCTTCGACTACGCGATCGGCCACCGCTTCCGCGGCTCCGCGCCGCTGGCGTTCCGGCGCCTGTCCCGGTGGACCGAGACCGTCGGCTGGTGGCAGGTGCTCATCTGCGTCGTCATCGGGATCTACTACGCTGCGATCATCGGCTGGGCGATCATGTACACCTGGTTCTCCGTGGACCAGCGGTGGGGCGACGACCCGGAGACCTTCCTCATGGGCGACTACCTGCAGGTCGCCGACGACCCGTCCCCGTCCTTCGACGTCGTCTCGGGCGTCTTCTGGCCCATGCTCGCCGTCTGGGTGATCACGCTGCTCATCATGGGCTTCGGCGTGCGCCGGGGCGTGGCCCTGGCCTCGATGGTCGGCATCCCGCTGCTCATCGTGATGTTCCTGGTCCTCGTCGGCATCGCCCTCACCCTGCCGGGCGCCGCCCAGGGCCTGGACGCGCTGTTCACGCCGAACTGGGCCGCGCTCGCGGACCCGGGCGTCTGGATCGCCGCCTACGGTCAGATCTTCTTCTCGCTGTCCGTCGGCTTCGGCATCATGATCACCTACGCCTCCTACCTCAACCGCCGCACGAACCTCACCGGCTCCGGCCTGGTCGTCGGCTTCTCCAACTCGGGCTTCGAGATCCTGGCCGGCATCGGCGTGTTCTCCGCCCTGGGCTTCATGGCGCAGGCCTCCGGCGTGTCCGTGTCCGAGGTGGCCGGCAGCGGCATCGGCCTGGCGTTCATCGCCTTCCCCACCCTGATCTCGCAGGCCCCGCTCGGCGCCCTGATCGGCGTGCTGTTCTTCGGCTCGCTCGTGGTCGCCGGCTTCACCTCGCTGATCTCGATCCTCGAGGTCGTCATCTCCGCCGTGAAGGACAAGCTCGGCTGGGGCCGCTGGACGGCCACGATCGTCGTGATCGGCCTGTCCGGGGTGGTCTCCCTCGCCCTGTTCTCCACCACCACGGGCCTGCAGATGCTCGACACCATGGACGCGTTCGCCAACAACTTCGGCATCGTGGGCGCGGCGCTCCTGTCGGTGCTCCTGGTCACCGGCGCACTGGGCTCGGCCCGCCGCATCACGGCGCACCTCAACGCCGTCTCCTCCTTCAAGGTCGGCCGCGGGTACGTGCTGCTGATCGGCGTGCTCATGCCGATCGTGCTCGCCTACATCTGGCTCTCCTGGATCATGAAGGTGATCGCGGAGGGCTATGAGGGCTACCCGGGCGACTTCCTCGGCGTCTTCGGCTGGGGCATCGCGCTCGGCTCCGTCGCCCTGGCCGTCCTGCTCTCCCTGATCCCGTGGTCCCGCAAGTCCAACCTCTACGCGGAGGACCTGGACAGCGAGATCCACGGCGACCTCATCCCGCACAACGCCGTGCCCGAGGGCACCGTCCCCACCGGCGCCCTGCCGGTGGTGCCCGCGGCCACCACCCGGAAGGAGCTCTGACCGATGAGCACCGCAGCGATCGTCATGATGTCCCTGGCCATCCTCCTGGTGTGGGGCGGCCTCGCGGTCTCCGCCATCCACCTGCTCCGCCACCCGGACGACTCCTCGGGCGACCTCGCCATCGAGGACGAGCTGGCCCCCGCCGTGCGGGAGCGCGAGGATGGCCGTCTCGACGCGCGGCACCGGTGAGTCGATGAGGCTCCCCGGTCCGTTCGCGGCGGCCCCGGTCGCCGACGGGGCCGCGGGCGTGGTCTCCGCCTCCCTGCCGGTCGTGGCGGTGGACGCGAGCCTGCCGGCCCCGCCCTACCGGCAGATCGTGGACGCGGTCCTGGCCGGCGTCGCCTCCGGATCCCTGGCCCGCGGGGACCGACTGCCGCCCGTGCGCGTGCTCGCCGCCGAGCTCGGCGTGGCACCGGGCACCGTGGCCCGGGCCTACAAGGAGCTCGAGGCGCACGGCACCATCCGCACCCGGGGTCGCGCGGGCACGTTCGTGGCCGCCTCGGCGGACGCCCGCGCCGACGCCGCGCACCAGGCCGTGCGGCGCTGTCTGGACACCCTGCTCGAGCGCCTCGGGTACACGCCCGACGAGGCCGTGGAGCTGGTCCGCCGGGACGCGGCCGCCCGCGCCTGAGGCGGGCCCGCCCACCGACGACGCCGCCCCGGACCGCACGCAGCGTGCGGTCCGGGGCGGCGTCGTCGTGCCGGCTCAGGCCTTCGGGGCGAGCGTCTCCACGATGCGCTGCATGACCGTGGGGTCGGCCAGCGTGGTGGAGTCGCCCGGGTCGCGGCCCTCGGCCACGTCCTTGAGCAGACGGCGCATGATCTTGCCGGAGCGCGTCTTGGGCAGCTCGGGGACCACGAGCACGCGCTTGGGCTTGGCGATGGGGCCGATGTCCTTGCCCACGTGCTGCCGCAGCTCCTCCTCGACCTCGGCGACGTCGCGGTCGGCCGCGACGGCGACCGCGGTGAGCAGGACGAACGCGACGACCGCCTCACCCGTGGTCTCGTCCTTCGCACCGACCACCGCGGACTCGGCCACGGACGGGTGCGCCACGAGGGAGGACTCGATCTCGGTGGTGGACAGGCGGTGGCCGGAGACGTTCATGACGTCGTCCACGCGGCCCAGCAGCCAGATGTCGCCGTCCTCGTCGTAGCGGGCGCCGTCGCCGGCGAAGTACATGCCGGGGAAGCGGGACCAGTAGGTCTCCTTGAAGCGCTCCCGGTCGCCCCAGATGCCGCGCAGCATGGACGGCCACGGCTCGCGCACCACGAGGAAGCCCGCGCTCGTGTCCGTCATGGGTTCGCCGAGCTCGTCCACGACCTCCAGCACGACGCCGGGCACCGGCCTCTGGGCGGAACCGGGCTTGAGGGTGGTCACGCCGGGCAGCGGGGTGAGCATGTGGGCGCCCGTCTCGGTCTGCCACCAGGTGTCCACGATGGGGCAGCGGCCGGCGCCGATGACCTCGTGGTACCAGAGCCAGGCCTCCGGGTTGATGGCCTCGCCCACGGAGCCGAGCACGCGCAGGCTGGAGAGGTCGTACTCGTCCGGGATGTGCCGGCCCCACTTCATGAACGTGCGGATCGCCGTCGGCGCCGTGTAGAGGATGCTCACGCCGTACTTCTGCACGATCTCCCACCAGCGGCCCTGGTGCGGGGAGTCCGGGGTGCCCTCGTAGATCACCTGGGTGGCGCCGTTGACCAGCGGTGCGTAGGCGACGTAGGAGTGCCCGGTGACCCAGCCGACGTCGGCGGTGCACCAGAAGACGTCCGACTCCGGGTGCAGGTCGAAGGTGTCGTGGTGGGTGACCGCGGCCTGCACGAGGTAGCCGCCGGTGGTGTGCAGGATGCCCTTCGGCTTCCCGGTGGTGCCGGAGGTGTACAGGATGTAGAGCGGGTGCTCGGCGTCGTGCCACACGAGCTCGTGCTCGTCGGACTGGCCGTCCACGACGTCGTGCCACCACAGGTCGCGGCCCTCGGTCATCTCGACCTCGGCCTCGTTGCGGCGGACCACGAGCACGTGCTCGGCGGTGTGGCCGGGCGCGGAGAGGGCCTGGTCCACGGCGGGCTTGAGCATGGAGGGCTTGCCGCGGCGGAAGGAGCCGTCGGCCGTGACGACGAGCTTGGCCTCGGCGTCGTCCACGCGGGAGCGCAGGGCGTCGGAGGAGAAGCCGCCGAACACCACGGAGTGGACCGCGCCGATGCGCGCGCACGCGAGCATCGTGATGACGGCCTCGGGGATCATCGGCAGGTAGACGGCCACGCGGTCGCCCTTGGTCACGCCGAGGGACTCGAACGCGTTGGCGGCGCGCCGGACCTCGGCGGCCAGGTCGGCGTAGGTGTAGGTCCGGGTGTCGCCGGGCTCGCCCTCGAAGTGGATGGCCACGCGGTCGCCGTGGCCGGCCTCGACGTGGCGGTCCAGGGCGTTGTACGCGGCGTTGGTGGTGCCGCCGACGAACCACTTCGCGAAGGGTGCGTCGGACCAGTCCAGGACGTCGGTGAAGTCCTGCTCCCAGTGCAGGACCTCGCGGGCGCGGCGGGCCCAGTAGGCCAGGCGGTCCTTGGCGGCCTCCTCGTACAGGTCGGCTCCGGCCACCGCCTGGGCGGCGAACTCGGCCGGGGGCGGGAACGTGGGGATCTGCTCGTCCATCGACGGGGTCCTTTCGGGGTGGTGCGGTCAGTGCGCGGCGCGGATGTGACGCGCCCCACACTAGTCTCCCGCCTCAGCATGCCGCGCGCGGCGTCGTCGCCACAAATCCTCGGGTCCTGTGTGTCGCATCGTGCCCGGAAGCGGGGGCCGGACGCGGTGCGGACGTCGGCACGCGCCCCGCTCCCTAGGATGGTCGGACCTGAGCGGATCGCACGAGGGCGGGAGGACGCGCGGATGGAGACGGAGTCGACGGGCACGCCGACCGGGGAGACCCGGCCGGCACTGGTGCGCCGGGCGCGGCGGATCAACCGGATCCTGGCCGAGACGTACCCGTACGCCGTCGCCGAGCTGGACTTCGAGACGCCGTTCGAGCTGCTCGTGGCCACGGTGCTGTCCGCCCAGACCACCGACGTGCGGGTCAACGCGGCCACGCCGGCGCTGTTCGCCCGCTTCCCGGACGCCCATGCGATGGCCGCGGCCACCGAGCCGGAGCTGCAGGAGCTCGTGCGCTCCACGGGGTTCTACCGGAACAAGGCCTCCGCGATCCTGCGGCTGTCCCAGGAGCTCGTGGCCCGGCACGACGGCGAGGTCCCCGCCCGTCTCGAGGACCTCGTGGCGCTGCCCGGGGTGGGGCGCAAGACCGCGTTCGTGGTGCTCGGCAACGCCTTCGGCCAGCCCGGGATCACCGTGGACACGCACGTCGGCCGGCTCGCCCGGCGCCTGGGGTTCACGGACGAGACCGACCCGGTGAAGGTCGAGCACGCCGTGGGTGCCCTGTTCCCGCGCCGGGACTGGACGATGCTCTCCCACCGGCTGATCTTCCACGGCCGCCGCGTGTGCCACGCGCGCCGCCCGGCGTGCGGGGCGTGCCCGATCGCCCGCTGGTGCCCGTCCTACGGCGCGGGGGAGACCGACCCCGAGCGGGCGCGCGCCCTGCTCGCCTACGAGCTCAAGCCCGGCCGGGAGGAGCTGCTCGAGCTCCTGCGCGCGGGGCGGACGCGCCGGGAGCTGCGCGCCCTCGGCCACGGGCTGGAGGCCTGAGCGCTCAGCCTGCCCGCCCGCTCAGCCGGCGGTGAGGCCCGCGAGGATCGCGTCGACGGCCCGGCGCGCGTGCACCCCCACGCCCGCGAGCGTGGCCGAGGCGGCCCCGCACCAGTCGTCGTAGCCGAGCAGGTGCAGCCCCGGCACGTCCACCGAGGCGGTCGGCAGCGCACGCTCCGTCGCCGGCGCCCCGGAGGGGCGGCGGGTCAGCTCGAGGCCCCGCAGATGGCGCAGGTCCGCCCGGAAGCCCGTGCACCAGACGACGTCATCCACCGGGTGCTCGGCCCCGCGCACCCGGGCCGCGGCGCGGCTGGCGGCGGGCCAGCCGTGGCTTGCGCCGGCGTCGTGGCCCCAACGGACGCCCTCCGGCGTGAGCGCCGTGGGCGCGGGGACCGCGTGGAGCCCGGCCTCGTCGCGGGCGCGGATCACCGAGGGCACCATGACGATGTCCCCGAGGTCGCCCACGCGCGCCTCGGAGCGGCCCAGCACGCGCGCCGAGGCCCGGTCGAAGAGCACCCGCCCGTCCACGTCGTCCGGCATGAACCGGGGCGGACGCCGGGTGGCCCACGTGGTGGCGACACCCGCCAGCAGCAGGTCAGCCGCGATCTGGGCGCCCGAGTTGCCGCCGCCCACCACGAGGACGCGCCGCCCGGCGAACGCGTCGGGGGAGCGGTACGCGGCGGAGTGCCGCTGCGTGCCGCCGAAGCGGTCGGCGCCCGGGAGGGCCGGCACGAACGGGCGGGTGAACGAGCCGGTCGCGGAGACCACGGCCCGGGCGCTCAGGGCCGTGCCGTCCTCGAGCCGCAGGGTGAACGGCGGGGACGCGGCGGCGTCGTGCGTCACCTCCGCGACACGCACGCCCCGGCGCACCGGCAGCCCGTAGCGGTCCTCGTAGTCGGCCAGGTAGGCGACGACGTGCCCGGCGTCCGGGGTGCCGGGACCGGGCGACGGCGGCATGGGTCGGCCCGGCAGGGAGGAGTGCTCGGCGGGGGAGAACAGGCGCAGGGAGTCCCAGTGGTGCGGCCACGCGCCGCCGGGCTGGGCGGACGCGTCGAGCAGGACGAACGACGGCGGCGGGCCCGGCCGGCGCCCGCGGTCGACGTCCCGCGCGGCCCGGGCCAGGAAGTAGCCGACCGCCAGTCCGGCCTGTCCGGCGCCGATCACCGCGACGTCCACCGGATCCGGGGACGCGGCGTCCGCCGGGGGCGAGGTCAGGGGAGCCGTCATGCCCCGAGGCTACGACCGGCGGCTAGCGTGGGGGCCATGCCTGAGACCCCCGCGAGCCCCCGCCCGACCTCCCGCGACGCCGCCGGGACGTCCGAGGCGTCGCTGACGGGTGCGCGGGACCAGCTGGCGGACCTCGTGGCCCGGTGGGGCACGGCCCCTGCGGACGCGCCCGGTCACCACGACCCGGCCTCGCTCACCACCATCCCGCCCGAGGCCGTGCCGATGTGGGGCTTCGAGTGGCCCCGGTCCGGCGATCCGCGCCCCTCCGCCGTGCTGATCCTGTTCGGCGCCCTCGACGACGTCCCCGCCCGTCACGACGCCGAGCGCGTGCACCCGCACGTGGACGTGCTGCTGACCCAGCGCGCCGCCACCCTGCGCCAGCACGCCGGGCAGATCGCGTTCCCCGGCGGTCGCGTCGACCCCGAGGACGCCGACGTCGTGGCCACGGCCCTGCGCGAGGCGCAGGAGGAGACCGGCTTGGACCCGGCCGGCGTGGAGGTCCTGGGCGTGCTGCCGGCGGTGCCGGTGGTGGTCTCCGGGCACGTGGTGCACCCGGTGCTCGGGTGGTGGCGGGACCCCAGTCGCGTGGCGGTGGTCGACCAGGCCGAGGCCGCGGCCGTGTTCCGGATGCCGGTCGCGGACCTGGTGGACCCCGCGAACCGGTGCCGCGTGGCCCGGCCCGGCGGCCGCCGCGGCGAGACGCCGGGCTTCCTCGTGGGCGAGCGCCTGGTGTGGGGGTTCACGGCGGCGCTGCTGGACCGTGTGCTGGCGCTGCTGGGCTGGGACGTGCCGTGGGACGACTCCCGCGTGCGCGACGCGCGGACCCACGAGATCCTGCGCGGTTGACGGCTGCGCGGCGCCGTCCGCTCCTGCACAGGCGCCGGGGGGTGGGCACGTGTCCCCAGCCGGACGACCGGGGCAGGCGGGCGCGCGGGCGAGGCGGTGGACTGGACGGGCCGGCGGCCGCGGACCGCGGCGGCCGCCCCCCATCCCGCAGGAGGTCCGCCATGCGCCCGTTCGTCCCCGCCGCCCCGGCCCGCCCGCCCCGGGGCCGACGGTCCCGCCTCGCCCCGCCCGAGGTCGGCCGACGGTTCCCGTGGCCCCGCACTGACCCGGCCGAGCCGGAACGCACGCAGGTCGCCGCGCCGCCGCTGGCCACACCCGCAGCGGGCCCCGGCGGGCTGGACGCCGCCGTCGTGCGCCGGCGCGTGGCCGAGGCCCGTGCGTCGGCCGCCGACGGGGCGGAGCCGCCGCTGGCCCCGCTGATCGCCGAGGCCCTCGATGCGCCGATCGACGACCCGCGCGTGGCGGCGCTGGTCGATGAGCTCGACGGCTTCGGCCCGCTCGCACCCTGGGTGCGCACCCCGGGCGTGACCGACGTGCTCGTGGACGGCGCGGGCGCGGTGTGGACCGACGGGGACGAAGGCCTCGTCCGCCGCCCCGGTCGGCTCGACCCCGAGACCGCCCGGGAGCTCGCGGTGCGGCTGCTGCACCGGGCCGGCCGCCGCCTCGACGCGGCGGTGCCGCTGGCCGACGCCCGCGTGGGCGGCGTGCGCGTCCACGCGGTCCTGCCCCCGGTCAGTGGCGGCGGCACCCTGCTGAGCCTGCGGATCCCGGCCGCGACGACGCCGTCGCTGGCCGCGCTGGCCGACGGCTGGCCGGACGGCGCCCTCTGGGCCGACGCCCTCGAGGCGCTCGTGCGCGACCGTGCCACCGTCCTGGTCAGCGGCGCGACCGGGGCAGGCAAGACCACGCTGCTCTCCGCAGCCCTCGGCCGGGTGCCGGGGGACGAACGGATCGTCGTCGTGGAGGACACGGCCGAGGCCGCGCCCGATCACCCGCACGTGGTCGCACTGCAGTGCCGCGCCGCCAACGCGGAGGGCGCCGGCGAGGTCGGACTGGCCGAGCTCGTCCGCCACGCGCTGCGGATGCGGCCGGACCGGCTCGTGGTCGGCGAGTGCCGCGGCGCCGAGGTGGCCGACGTCCTCACCGCCCTGAACACGGGACACCAGGGCGCGTGGGGCACCCTGCACGCCAACGCCGCCGCCGAGGTGCCCGCCCGGCTGACGGCCATGGCCTCCCTGGCCGGCTGGCGGCCCGAGACGGTGGCCGCGCAGGCCCGCGCCGGCGTGGACGCCGTGCTGCACGTCGCCCGGGACGGCCACGGGCGGCACCCCGTCGAGCTCGCCGTCCCGGACCCGCGCGCCGACGGGTTCGCCCTGCTGCCCGCCCTCACGTGGCGGCCCGGGACGGAGGCGACGGGCGGGCGGACCGTCGAGGGACCCGGCGTGCCCGCGCTCGCGGCGCGGCTGGCGGGGCGGGGCGGCCGGTGAGCCCGACGACGGCCACCGGGCCGGCGCGGCGGTCCCGCGCCGGGCGTGCCGTGGCGCTGCTGCCCTGGCGGGCCGGGCGGGCGAGGCCGGAGGAGGAGACGGAGGTGCTCGTCGGCGTGCTGCGCCGCTGGGCCGCCCTCGTCGCGGCCGGTCTGACCGAGGAGCAGGCCTGGCGGGAGACCGCGTGCACCCTGCCCGCCTGCGGGTCGGGCCCGGGCGAGGCGGGTGCCGCATGCTGCGCCCATCACCACGCCCGACGCCGGGCCGAGGCGCTGGCCTGGGATGTGCCGGCGTCGCCTGCGCCGACCGGGGAGGCGGCGCGCCGCGGTGGGACCCCGCCCTGGCGGACCCCCGCACGGGACCCGGGCTGGGCGTTGGTCGATGCGGCGCTCGCGGCCGGGGCCCGGGCGGGTGCCGCTCCCGCAGCCGTGGCCCGGCGGCTGGCCCACAGCCTCGAGGCGGACGTGGACGCGGCCCGGGCCCGCCGCTCGGCCGCGGCGGGGCCGGGCGCGACGTCCCGACTGCTGCAGTGGCTGCCCCTGGGCGGCCTCGGCCTCGCGTGGCTGCTCGGCACCTCCCCGTGGGACCTGGTCCGCTCGCCCTTCGGTGCCGTGGTCGCCGCGGTGGGGCTGCTGTTCTGGCTGGCCGGGCGGTCCTGGACGCGCCTGCTGCTGCGTGCGGCCGCGCGCGAGCCGGCGGCGGTGGGCGCCGCCGTCGTGCTGGACGTGCTGGCGGCGCTGCTCAGCGCCGGCCGATCCCTGCCCGCCGCGCTGGACGACCTCGGCCGGACCCTGCCGGGCGCCCGCGGCCTGCGGGCCACGGCGGCGCTGCTGCTCTGGGGCCGGGACTGGGACGAGGCGTGGGTGGGCCTCGACACGGACCCGGTGTGGGCCGAGACCGCCGCCCGACTGCGTCCGCTGCACCGGTCCGGGATGGCCGGCGCCCGCACGCTGGCCGAGACCGCCGCCGCCGTCCGTCAGCAGACCCGGCGGACCGATGAACGGGCGGCCGAGGAGCTGGCCGTGCGCCTGGTGATGCCGCTGGGGCTGTGCCTGCTGCCCGCCTTCGTGTGCTGGGGCGTTGTGCCCGTCGTCATGGCCCTGCTCGGGGCGGGACCGGGCTGAGGCGGCGGCGACACCGGGGCGTCCGGTCCTGCACAGGGCCCCGTTCGCCCCGCCCCATCCCCGGATCCGCACCGCCCCCGGCGCGCGGGGCCCGCACCGGGCCAGCCTGGGACCAGCGGCCCGGCCGGGCCGTCACCACCGCCCCGCACCGCGGGGCCCACTCCAGGAGGACCACCATGACCCACCGCTCCCACTCCGCCCAGCCCGCCGTCACTCGCCCGAGCGAGCGCGACCGCCTCGCCCGCGTCGTCGACGCCGCGAGCGAGGAGACCGGCGCGATCACGGCCGAGTACGGCATCCTCACGCTCGCCGCCGTGGGCTTCGCGGGCGTGCTGGCCGTCGTGCTCACCAGCCCGGACGTGCAGTCGCTGCTCGTGGACCTCGTCTCCGGGGCGCTCCAGCGTGACTGAGCACCCGATCTCCGCCCCGCCGTCCGGGCGCCGCACGGGCGCCCGGACGGCGGGGTGGCCCCGGGCGCTCCGGGGCGGCGAGACCGGGGCCGTCACGGCCGAGTACGCGGTGCTGCTGCCCGTGATCGCGTTCGTGCTCGTGTCCGTCCTGCTGGCCGGCGCCGCCGCGGTGCAGCAGGTGCGGGGTCAGGACGCCGCGGCGTCGGCCGCCCGCATCCTCGCCCGGGGCGACGACGAGGCGGCGGCCCGGGACGCGGTGGCGCGCATGGCCGGCGACGACGCCTCGCTCTCGCACACCGTCGAGGGCGGGTGGGTGACCGTCGAGGTCGTCCAGCCCGGCCCCGGGCCGCTCGCCTGGGCCGAGGTGCTCACCCTCACCGCCCACGCCGCCGCCCCCGACCAGCGGCCCGGAACGCCCGCCGCCTCACCGGAGGACCGGTCATGACCCGCGGGAGGGCGCCCGCGCGGGGCGAACGCGGCTCGGGCACCGTGTCCGTCCTGGGCACGGCCGCCCTGGGGGCGGGTCTGCTGCTGGCGGTCGCGGCGCTCGGGCAGGCCTCGGTCACCGGCTCCCGGGCGGCCGGGGCCGCCGACCTGGCGGCGCTCGCCGCCTCCGACGCCCGGCGCGGGCTCTCCGACCACGAGCCGTGCGTGCTGGCCGGGCGGACCGCCGAACGCAACGGGGCCGTCGTCGTGGCGTGCGAGGTGCGCGAGGACGGGACCGTGCGCGTCGCGGTCGAGCTCGCCCGCGCCCCGCTGCCGGCGGCCACGGCCGACGCCGTCGCGGGTCCGCCGCGGTCTCAGGCCCCGGGCGCCGCGTCCGCGGCCCCGCCGGGGGCGCCGCCCGAGCCGTCGGCCGAGGCGTCCGCCGGGACGAGGTGATCGGCGTGGTCCATCAGGAACCGCAGGACGGTCAGCGCGCCGGCCTTGTCCAGGGGGCTGTTGCGGTTGCCGCACTTGGGGGACTGCACGCAGGACGGGCAGCCCTCCGCGCACTCGCAGGCCGCGATGGCCCCCGCCGTCGCCTCGACCCAGCGTCGCGCCTGCTCGAAGCCGCGTTCGGCGAAGCCCGCCCCGCCGGGCCGGCCGTCGTAGACGAACACGGCGGGGGAGCCCGTGTCCGGGTGCAGGACCATCGAGACGCCGCCGATGTCCCAGCGGTCGTTCGAGGCGACGAGCGGCATCATGCCGATCATCGCGTGTTCCGCCGCGTGGAGGGCGCCGGGCAGGCGATCCGTGGTCAGACCCGCGGCGATGAGCTCGTCCGAGGCCGCCTGGAACCACACCGCCGAGGTGAACAGGTCCCGCGCCGGCAGGTCGAGGGGCTCCTCGCCGAGCACCTCCCCGGAGGCCAGGGCCTTGCGCTGGAAGGACACCACCTGGGTGCGGACCTGCACCTCCCCGAGGCACCAGCGCAGGGTGCTCTCGCGCGCGTCCAGGCGACGGTGCACCGCGACGATCTCGATCTCCGTGACGTCCCGGGCCTGCGTGGTGAAGTCCGGCCAGGCCCGCGTGACCACCACGGCGTGCGCGTCCTCGTCCAGCTCCGCCACGAGGTACGTGCGGTCCTGGTGCACGTACACCGCGCCGGGATGCGCCTGGTAGTGGGTCTGGGGCGAGTCCATCGTGCCCAGCAGGGCACCGGACTCGGCGTCGATGATGTCCATGGGCCCGCCGCCGTCGTCCCGCAGGGAGACCATGCCGGCGGCGTGCTCGGGGTGCGTCCAGAACCAGCCGGCCGGCCGACGGCGCAGCAGCCCCTGCTCGACCAGCACGTCCAGCAGGGCGCGCACCCGCCCCGGTTCCCCGAACCAGCCGAACGCCTCGGGCGTGATCGGCAGTTCCGCGGCGGCCGCGCACAGCTGCGGGCCGAGCAGGTGCGGGTTCTCCGGGTCCACCACGGTGTCCTCCACGCCCAGGTCGAACACGGCCTCCGGGTGGTCCACCACGAACGTGTCCAGGGGGTCGTCCGAGGCCACGAAGAACGCGAGCGCGTCCTGGCCGCCGCGCCCGGCGCGGCCGATCTGCTGGAAGAACGACGCGCGGGTGCCCGGCCAGCCGGCCACCACCACCGCGTCCAGCCCCGCGACGTCGATGCCCATCTCCAGCGCCGGCGTCGAGGCCATGCCCAGCAGCCGACCCGAGCGCAGGTCCGCCTCCAGCTCCCGCCGCTCCTCGGGCAGATAGCCCGAGCGGTAGGCCGCGATCCGCGTGCCGAGCCCCGGCTCGACCTCCTCGAGCTGCCGCTTGGCCGCGCTGGCGATGGCCTCGGCCCCGCGCCGCGAGCGGATGAACGCCAGCGTGCGCACCTGCTGCAGGGCCAGGTCCGTGACCAGGTCGGCGGCGGCGGCCATCGCCGAGCGGCGGACGGGCGCGCCGTTCTCGCCCCGACGGTCCGTCAGCTCCGGCTCCCAGAACGCCACCGTGACCGCCCCGTGCGGGGACGCGTCCTCGGTGACGGCCGTGGCCGGCGCCCCGATCAGCCGGGCGAAGTGCCCGGCCGGATCCGCCGACGTCGCCGACGCCCCGATGAACACGGTCTCCGGCCGGTCCCCGCGGTAGTGGGCGGCGATGCGCCGCAGCCGGCGCAGCAGGATCCCCACCTGTGAGCCGAAGACGCCCCGGTAGGTGTGCGACTCGTCCACCACCACGAACGCGAGGTTCCGGAAGAACGCGGCCCACCGCTCGTGGTGCGGCAGGATCCCCACGTGGAGCATGTCCGGGTTGGTCATGAGCACGGTGGCGTGCTCGCGGGCCCAGATCCGGTCCTGCGGTGCGGTGTCGCCGTCGTAGGGGGCCGCGCGCAGCCCCGGGGCGCCGTCCCGCTCGAGGGCGCGCCAGGAGGTCAGCTGGTCCGCCGCGAGGGCCTTGGTGGGGGCGAGGTAGAGCGCGGTGGCCCGGGGGTCGGCGGCCAGCCGGGTGCCGACCGCCAGCTGGTAGCCCAGCGACTTGCCCGACGCCGTGCCCGTGGCGAGCACGGTGTGCGTCCCCGCGCCGGCCAGGGCCGCGGCGCGCACCTGGTGCAGCCACGGCCGCTCGACGCCGCGCGCCGCGAACGCCCCGACCAGGCCCTCCGGAGCGTCCGCGGGCCAGTCCGTGTGCCGGGCCTGCCGTGCGGGCAGCTCGGTGACGTGGCGGATCTGCTCGGGCAGCCCGGTCCGGCCCAGCGCCGCACGGAGTCCGGCCCCCGCCGGGATGTCCGGGCGCAGGTCGCCGGGTGCCGTGACGGACAGCCCGGCCACGACGTCGGCCACCATCTCACCGACGGGCTGCGGCTCCGGTCCGGAGGAGTCCGGGGCGGCGTCGTCGACGGGCGGCGCGGCGTCCGCCGTGCCGGGCGGCCCCCAGCCGCCCGCGGGATCCGCCCAGGGATCGTGCTCCGGGAGGTGGCCGGTCACGCCCCCATGGTGCCGGTGTGCTCGGCGGTGGGGTTGTCCTCGGCCAGGCCGCGACCCCAGATGGACACGGGGCCGAGGTCGGTCCAGGCCAGGTGGCGGTACAGCTTCTGCCCGTCCGGGGAGGCGACGAGCAGGCCGCGGCTGATCTCACCCTCGCTCATGACCTCGGAGGTGAGATAGCGCATCACGAGGGAGCCGAGGCCGCGACGACGGTGGTTCGGGGACGTCCAGATCCGGTCGTAGACGGCGGTGCCGTCCTCCTCGGTGACCCAGCCGAGGGCGGCGAGCTCCTCCTCGCCCTCCGGCGCGGTCGAGGCGCCGACGGCCAGGATGCGCAGGCGACGACTGCCCTCCATCGGCTGGTCCACGCGGGCCTCATAGCCCTCGGGCAGCAGCGGGGGCTCCACGTCCTGCAGCTCGGGGTCCATGTCCATGGTCATGAAGCGCTCCGGCTCGGCCTGGGCCTTCAGACCCATGGCCTTGGGGTCCTCGCCGGCGTCGCCGAACACGGTGAGCAGGATCTGCTCCTGGTCCCGCACCGCCTCGCGCAGGTCCTCCAGCTCCGCGCGGGAGGGGTTCACCACCACGTGCTCCCACGTGGCCGGCACATCCACCGTGGCGCGACCGGAGCCGCCGGGGATCATGTGGGCGGGGCGGGGGGTGCGCAGGGCCGCGCGTCGCCCCGCCTCCTGGCTGACGCGGTAGCCGCGCGATCGCGACCAGGCCGCGAACCAGATGTCGACCAGTGCCGGATCCAGATGCTCAGTCATGTCTGAAGGGTAAGGCGTGAGGCCGGTGCGGGCCAGGCCCCGCCCGTCCCTCACGGCCGTCACGTCCGGGGTCGCGCACTAGCCTGGACCTCGATGAGCACCGCCGCCCTCTCCCGCATCGCGCTGTACTACCGGTTCACCCCGCTCGCCGACCCCGAGGCGGTGCGGCTGTGGCAGCGCACGCTCGCCGCGTCCCTCGGCCTGACCGGCCGGATCATCGTGTCGCCGCAGGGGATCAACGGGACCGTCGGCGGGCCGGTCGACGCGGTCAAGCGCTACGTGCGCGGCACGCGGGAGCATCCGGCGTTCCGGGATCTCGAGGTGAAGTGGTCGGACGGCTCGGCGGCGGACTTCCCCCGCCTCTCCGTCAAGCTCAAGCCCGAGCTCGTCGCGTTCGGGGCCCCCGAGCGCGTCACCGTGGACGCGGGCGGCGTCGTCGGCACGGGGGAGCGGCTCACCCCCGCCCAGGTGGACGCGCTCGTCGCCGAGCGCGCCGGCACCGCCAACCCCGTGCGCTTCCTCGACGGCCGCAACACGGTCGAGGCGGCCATCGGCCGCTTCGACGGGGCCGTGGTCCCGGACGCGCACACCACCCGCGACCTGCTCGCCGCCGTCGACTCCGGGGCCCTGGACCACCTCAAGGACGCGCCGCTGATCACCTACTGCACGGGCGGCGTGCGCTGCGAGGTCCTCTCGGCCCTGCTCAAGGACCGCGGCTTCGCCGAGGTCTACCAGCTCGACGGCGGCATCGTCCGCTACGGCGAGGCCCGTGGCGACGCCGGACTGTGGCGGGGCGAGCTGGCCGTGTTCGACCGGCGCCTGTCCACCCGCTTCACCGCCGACGCCGAGACCATCGGCCGGTGCGTCGCGTGCGAGGCACCGACCTCGGCGCTGCGCAACTGCGCCGACCCGGCCTGCACCACGCTCGAGGTCCGCTGTGCGGCCTGCGCCGCCGACGACCCCGAGCACCGCTGTCCTGTCTGCGCCCACCGCCCCCACCCCGCTGAGAGGACCGAGGCATGAGTCCCGTCCCGACACCCCCGTCGCCCCCCGCCCCGCGGCTGACCCCGGCCACGGCCGTGGCCCTCGCCGCGGATCTGGCGGCCCTGCCGTTCACCACCGCCGCCGTCGAGGGGCTGCTCGGACCCGTGGCCACGCTCGCCCTGGACCGCGAGCACGCCGAGGCCGCCCGCCGCGTCGTCGCCGGTCACCTGGCGGGCCCCGGCCGGCCCGACGACGCAGCCGGCCCCGGCGACCGGTATGGCACGCGGGGCCTCGCCGCCGCCGTCGGGGCCTGGCTGCTCGGCGACCCCGTCCCCGCCGCCGACCTCGACGCCGCGCTGCCCCGCCTCGGCCTGGCCGGGGCCGTGGCGGCCGGGCTCGTCGTCGAGGGGCCGGACGGGCGCGTGCGCGGCGCGGTGGACCTCTCGCCGTACGAGGCGGACGAGCCGGGCCGGATGTGGATCGCCTCGGACCTGACGGCCCTGCAGCGGCGCGGCCCGCTGCCTCCCGAGCACGTGCTCGGCGTCGGCCGGGCCTCCCTCACGCTCGCCGGCGCCACGCAGCGCCGTCCCGTGGCCCGCGCCCTCGACGTGGGGGTGGGCTGCGGGATCCAGACCCTGCACCTGCTCGCCCACGCCGACCATGTCACCGCCACGGACCTGTCCGAGCGGGCCCTGGCATTCACCCGGTTCAACCTGCTGCTCAACGCGGACGTGCTCGGCCTCGACCGGGACCGGCTCGAGGACCGGGTCCGGCTGGCGGCCGGCGATCTGCTGGCGCCGGTGACGGGGGAGCGGTTCGACCTCGTGGTCTCGAACCCGCCGTTCGTGATCACCCCGCGCACGGACCCGGACGCGCCCATGCTGACCTACCGCGACGGCGGCCGCGAAGGCGACCGGATCGTCGCGGAGCTGATCGCGGCCCTGCCGGACGTGCTCGCCGAGGGCGGCACCGCGCAGCTGCTCGCCAACTGGGAGATCCCGGCGGGGGACACCGCCGACGCCGACACCGCACCGTGGGACGCGCGCCCGCGCTCGTGGGTGGCGCCGGGGATGCAGGCCTGGTTCCTCCAGCGCGACCGGCAGGACCCCGCGGGCTACGCGGAGACATGGCTGCAGGACTCCTCGCTCGAGCTCGACCCGCCCGCCTATGAGGCCGCCTACCGCGGCTACCTGGACGACTTCGCCGCGCGCGGGGTCGCGGGCGTGGGCTTCGGCCACGTGTGGCTGCGTCGGCCCGCCGCGGACGGCTCCCAGGGCCGGGGGTGGGTGGTCGCCGAGGAGCTGACCCAGGCCGTGGACGAGGCCCTCGGCACCGCGTGGGCCGCCGCCGTCGCCCGCCGGGACCGGCTCACCGCCGGCGCCGGGGCGGGGGACGCCGTCGGGGACCCGGCCCTGGCCGCGCTGCGCGGCCTGCACCTGCGCGTGGCCGCGGACGTCACGGAGGAGCGCCACCAGCGGTTCGGGGCGGAGCACCCCGAGGTGATCCTGGCCCGGCAGGGCTCCGGGTTCCGGCGCGTGGCGCGCCTGGACACCGCGACGGCGGGCGTGCTGTCCGCCTCCGACGGTGAGCTGTCCGTGGGGCAGCTGGTGGGCGCGGTCGCCGCGCTGCTGGAGCTGGACGACGTCGGGCGGGCCGGCCTGCTGGCCGCGCTGCGGGAGCTGTACGAGGACGGGTTCCTGGTGGAGGGCTGACGATCGGGCGGTGGCGGGCGCGGGGACGCCGGGCGTTATCGTGGGCACCGCGCCCCCTACGATGTGGGGACGTCCGCCCGACGCCGGCGTGCACCGCGCACCGGCCCGGAACCACCGCCTTCCCCGTCCGAGGAGGACCCCCTTGTCCACGTCATCCGCTTCCGTGACCGCTCCCGTGCCCGAGGGCAAGAAGCTGGTCATCGTGGAGTCCCCGGCCAAGAGCAAGTCCATCGCGAAGTACCTCAACGCGGTGGGCTCCGGCTGGGTGGTGGACTCCTCCGTGGGGCACATCCGCGACCTGCCCAAGCCCTCGGACCTGCCGGCGGACATGAAGAAGGGCCCGTTCGGGAAGTTCGCCGTGGACACGGAGCACGGCTTCACCCCGTACTACGTGGTGCACCCGGACAAGAAGAAGAAGGTCGCGGAGCTCAAGCGCGAGCTCAAGGACGCCGAGGCCCTCTACCTCGCCACGGATGCGGACCGGGAGGGCGAGGCCATCGCCTGGCACCTGCTGGACACCCTCAAGCCCACGGTGCCGGTGTACCGGATGACCTTCGGGGAGATCACCCAGGAGGGCGTGCGCCGAGGCCTGGAGAACATCCGCGAGCTGGACACGGCCCTCGTGGACGCCCAGGAGACGCGCCGCATCCTCGACCGCCTGTTCGGCTACGAGCTCTCGCCGGTGCTGTGGCGCAAGGTCTCCCGCGGGCTCTCGGCGGGCCGCGTGCAGTCGGTGGCCACCCGCCTCGTCGTCGAGCGCGAGCGGGAGCGCATGGCCTTCGTCTCCGCCCACTACTGGGGCGTGGAGGGCACCTTCACGGTGGCCGAGGGCGCGCAGGCCGCGGACGCCGTGGGCAGCTCGTTCACGGCCCGCCTCAGCACGGTGGACGGCGAGCGCGTGGCCACGGGCCGCGACTTCGACGACGCCGGGCGGCTCAAGGCCTCCGCCGGCAAGAAGGTGACCCACCTGGACGAGGCCGGCGCCCGCTCGCTGGCCGAGGGTCTGCGCGGGGCGGACTTCACGGTCGACTCGGTGGAGGACAAGCCGTACACCCGCCGCCCGGCCGCCCCCTTCACCACCTCCACGCTGCAACAGGAGGCCGCCCGCAAGCTCCGCATGAGCTCCCGCGTCTCCATGCAGGTGGCCCAGCGCCTGTACGAGAACGGCTACATCACGTACATGCGCACGGACTCGGTGAACCTCTCGCAGGAAGCCGTGCAGGCCGCCCGGCGCCAGGCCACCGAGCTCTACGGGGCGGACGCCGTGCCGGCCCAGCCGCGCGTCTACGCCAAGCGCAACGAGACCGCGCAGGAGGCCCACGAGGCCATCCGGCCCGCGGGGGACTCCTTCCGGACCCCGGCCCAGGTCAAGGCCGAGCTGCGCCCGGACGAGTTCCGCCTGTACGAGCTGATCTGGAAGCGCACCGTGGCCTCGCAGATGGCCGATGCCAAGGGCTACACCGCCACGCTGCGGCTCTCGGCCACCGCGCAGGACGGCCGCCTCGCGCAGTTCAGCGCCTCGGGCACCGTCATCACGTTCAAGGGCTTCCTCGACGCGTACGAGGAGGGCCGGGACGCCGAGGTCGACGGCGAGAACGCGGAGGCCAAGGACCGCCGCCTGCCGCAGGTGGCCCAGGGCGAGCGCCTCACCGGTGACCCGATCGAGGCCACCGGGCACGAGACCTCCCCGCCGGCCCGCTACACCGAGGCGTCGATCGTCGCCGAGCTGGAGCGCCGCGAGATCGGGCGGCCCTCCACGTACGCCCCGACGATCTCCACGATCATGGACCGCGGTTACGTGTCCAAGCGCGGCACCGCGCTCGTCCCGTCGTGGACCGCGTTCGCGGTGATCGGACTGCTCGAGGACTACTTCGCGAAGTACGTGGACTACGACTTCACGGCCCGCATGGAGGACGACCTCGACCGGATCGCCGCGGGCGAGCTCGGCCGCGAGGCCTGGCTGCAGACCTTCTACTTCGGGGCCCCCGCCGCGGAGACGGAGAAGGGCGTCGAGGGCCTCAAGCACGTGGTGGACAACCTCGGCGAGATCGACGCGCGAGCCGTGAACTCGCTGCCGATCACCGAGGACATCACCCTGCGGGTGGGCCAGTACGGCCCGTACCTGGAGCGGTCGCTGCCGGCCGACGCGGAGGCGGGCGCCACCCCGCCGCGCGCCAACGTCCCCGAGGACCTGGCCCCGGACGAGCTCACCCCGGCCAAGGCCGAGGAGCTGTTCGCCACCGCCCAGCCCTCCGAGCGCGAGCTCGGCACGGACCCGGAGACGGGCCGGACCGTCGTCGCCAGGGACGGGCGCTACGGGCCCTACGTCACCGAGGTCATCCCGGAGATGACCGAGGAGGAGCTGCAGGCCTGGCTCGACGCCCAGCCCACCGAGTACTACAAGAACGGCAAGCCCAAGCCGAAGAAGAAGCCGGCCAAGGAGAAGCCCCGCACCGGCTCCCTCTTCACGAGCATGTCCGTGGACACCGTGACCCTCGAGCAGGCGCTGCAGCTGATGTCCCTGCCGCGCGTCGTGGGCGCGGACGCCGAGGGCGAGGTCATCACCGCCCAGAACGGCCGCTTCGGGCCCTACCTGAAGAAGGGCTCGGACTCGCGCTCGCTCGAGTCCGAGGACCAGATCTTCAGCATCACGCAGGAGCAGGCCCTCGAGATCTACGCCCAGCCGAAGCAGCGTGGCCGCGGGGCCGCCAAGCCGCCGCTGGCCGAGTTCGGCGAGGACCCGGTCTCCGGCAAGAAGGTCACCGTGAAGGAGGGCCGCTTCGGCCCGTACGTCACGGACGGGGTCACCAACATCACCGTCCCGCGCGGCCGTCAGCCCGAGGAGCTCACGGCGGAGGAGGCCTACCAGCTGCTCGCGGACAAGCGTGCCAAGGGCCCGGCCACCCGCGGCGGTGCCAAGAAGCCGGCGGCCCGCAAGGCCCCGGCCAAGAAGACCACCGCGCGGAAGAAGGCCTGAGCGCCATGCGCCTCGGCGTCCTGGACATCGGGTCCAACACCGTCCACCTGCTGCTCGTGGACGCCCACCCGGGGGCCCGCCCGGTCGCCTACGCGGAGCACAAGCGCTCCCTTCCGCTGATCCGCTACCAGGACGCCGACGGGGCGATCACGGAGGAGGGACAGCGGGAGCTCGTGGACTTCGTCCGTGAGGCCGCCGCGTTCGCGGAGGAGCATCGGGCGGAGGACATGATCTCGTTCTGCACCTCGGCGATCCGCGAGTCCGCGAACGGCGCCGCCGTGCTGGCCCGCGTGCAGGCCGAGACCGGTGTGCACCTCTCCGAGCTCACGGGGGACCAGGAGTCGGCCATGACGTACTTCGCCGTGCGCCGCTGGCAGGGCTGGGGCGCCGGCTCCATCCTGAACTTCGACATCGGCGGCGGCTCCTTCGAGATCGCCTACGGCCAGGACGAGCTGCCCTCGCACGCCCTGTCCCTGCCGCTGGGCGCCGGCCGCCTCACCCGCGACTGGGTGCTCGAGGACCCGCCCAGCCCCAAGGCGGTGAAGAAGCTCCGCAAGCACGTGGAGAAGCGACTCGAGGAGGCGTATACGGCCTTCCCGCGCATCGAGTCGCCCGTGGTGGTCACCGCCACCTCGAAGACGTTCCGCTCCCTCGCCCGGATCACCGGGGCGGCGCCGTCGGCGGCGGGCCCCTTCGTGAAGCGGCACCTGCGCGCGGACGACCTGCACCTGTGGGTGAACCGCCTCGCGGCGATGACCGTCGCGGAGCGGGCGGAGCTGCCCGGCGTCTCGGACGTGCGCGCGCACCAGGTGTTCGCGGGGGCGATCGTCGCGCTGACGGCCATGCGCACGTTCGGCATCGCCCAGCTCGAGATCTGCCCGTGGGCGCTGCGCGAGGGCCTGATCCTCAACCGCCTCGACGCGCTCATGCTCGAGGGCCACCTCACCCGGGACGGCCGGCCCGGCGTCGGCCACGTGAACCTCAACCCGGACACCCTCCTGCCGGGACTGAGCCTGGGGGTGCGCTGAGCATGGCGGACGCCACCGCGCACCTGGCCCCCGCGGCGCGCTTCGGCGCGGACATCCCCGTGACCCTGTCCTCCTCGTCCGTGTTCCCCCTGGGCACCCAGGACGTGTTCGCCACCGCCGAGGACCTCGGCTACGACGGCGTGGAGGTCATGGTCACGCACAACGCGTGGAGCCAGGACGCGCGGCGGCTGACGCGGCTGTCCGAGCGTCACGGGATGCCCATCGACTCCATCCACGCCCCCACCCTGCTGTTCACGCAGCAGGTCTGGGGCTCCGCGTGGTCCAAGATCCGCCGCTCCGTGGAGCTGGCGCAGGCCGTGGGTGCGGCCACCGTGGTCGCCCACCCGCCGTTCCGCTGGCAGGGCACGTACGCGGTGCGCTTCGCCGAGGGCATCCATGAGCTCATGGCGGAGACCGGCGTGGTGATCGCGGTGGAGAACATGTACCCGTGGCGGGCCTACGGCCGCGAGGCCAAGATGTACCTGCCGCACTGGAACCCGCTGCCCGAGCCGTACGAGCACATCTGCTGGGACTTCTCCCACGCGGCCATCGCGCGGGCGGACTCCCTGGCGGCCGTCCGCGAGCTCGGCCCGCGGCTGCGGCACGTCCACCTCACCGACGGCAACGACTCCGGCAAGGACGACCACCTGCTCCCCGGCGAGGGCACGCAGCGCGTGGCCGAGACCCTGCGCCACCTGGCGGCCGAGGGCCTGGCCGGTGCGGTGTGCGTGGAGGTGGGCACCCGCGGCGTGGAGTACGCGGGCCAGCGCGAGGAGAAGCTGGCCGCCTCGCTCGCCTTCGCGCGCGAGCACCTGGCCGCCGGCGGGACCGACCACCACGACGACGACGGCGTTCCGCGCCCGACCACGAAGGAGACGGACCGACCATGAAGCTGACCATCCTGGGCCTGGGCACCATGACCGGCGCGATCCTCGCCGGAGCCCTCGACGCCGGCGCCGTGCGCGCCGAGGACGTCACCGCCACCACCCGCTCCGCCGCCTCCGCCGAGAAGGCCGCCGCGCAGCACGGCGTCACCGTGACCTCCCAGGAGCGGGACGAACGCGCCAACCATGCCGCGGTCGCCGAGGCGGACATCGTCCTGGTGGGCGTGAAGCCGAAGGACATGGTCGCCACCCTCACGGACCTGGCGCCGTCGCTGCGCCCCGAGACCGTGGTGGTGTCCGTGGCAGCCGGCGTCACCTCCGCCACCATGGCCGCCGTGCTGCCGGCGGGGCAGCCGATCGTGCGGACCATGCCGAACACGCCCCTGACGGTGGGCTCCGGCGTCGTCGGCATGGCCCCCGGGCCGGGCGTCACCGAGGAGCAGACCGCCGCCGTGCGCGCCCTCTTCGAGGGCTCCGGCCTGGTGGTGCCGGTGGCCGAGGAGCAGCTCTCCGCCGTGGTGGCCACCGCCGGCTCCGCCCCGGCCTACGTGTTCCTGCTGGCCGAGCTGATCGCCGCCCACGGCGCCGAGATGGGACTGGACGCCGCCTCCGCCGAGGCCATGGCCGCGGCCACCGTCAAGGGCGCCGGTATCATGCTCCAGCAGGAGGGGGCCAGGGCCGAGGCTCTGCGCAAGGCCGTGATGAGCCCGAACGGCACCACCGAGAAGGCCGTGGAGGCGTTCCTGGACGGCGGCATGGACGACCTCGTGAACCGTGCCATGGACGCGGCCGCGCAGCGCGACAAGGAAATGGCCGAGGAGTTCGGGGCCTGACGGTTCCGGCGTGCCTCAGGGCCGGGCCGCGAACCGGTCGATGAGGTCGGTGTGGCCCGAGACGATGAGGGTGTCGCGCGGGCCCACCCGGGTGTCCGGCTGGGCGTAGGTGAAGTCCTCGCCCGGGGTCTTCACGCCCACCACGGTCACGCCGTACTTGGATCGCACGTGGGACTCGGCGAGCGTGAAGCCCACGCACTCGGCCGGCGGGTACATCTTCACGATCGCGAAGTCGTCGTCGAACTCGATGAAGTCGAGCATGCGCCCGTTCACGAGGTGGGCGGCGCGCACGCCGGCGTCGTGCTCGGGGAAGATCACGTGGTTCGCCCCGATCCGCTTGAGGATCGTGCCGTGCGCCTCGCTGATCGCCTTCACCCAGATGTGGGGGATCTCCAGGTCCACGAGGTTCACGGTGATCAGCACCGATGCCTCGATGGAGGTGCCCACGCCGACCACCGCCGTCGCGAAGTCCTGCGCGCCAAGCTGGCGCAGGGCCTCGGGGTCGGTGGCGTCCGCCTCCACCACGTGGGTGAGCGAGGGGGCGAAGCGCTGCACGAGGACGGGGTCCCGCTCGACGGCGAGCACCTCGCGGCCCTGGGCGACGAGCTCCTCGGCCGTGGCGGCGCCGAAGCGGCCCAGCCCCACGACGAGCACGGGGGCGTTGGGATCGGTGCGCTGCGGGGCGTCAGCCAATGATCGGCCTCTCGACGGGGAAGCGGTAGAGCACGCGCCGCTGGCGCAGGGCCAGGGCGGCGGCGAACGTGATCGTACCAACGCGGCCCGCGAACATCATGGCCGTCAGGACGTACTTGCCGGTCGGTGGGCTCTCCGCGGAGACGCCCACGGAGAGCCCGCACGTGCCGAACGCGGAGATCACCTCGAACAGGGGCCGCTGGAGGGACTCGTCGGTGATGTGCACCAGCGCCAGAGTGGCCACGAGCACGAGGGTGGCACCGAGGGCGAGCACCGCGATGGCCACGCGCAGGGACTCGGGGGCGATCGTGCGGCCGTGCGCCGTCACCTCGCGGTCGCCGCGCGCCTCCGCCACGATCGCGAGGAACATGATCGCCAGCGTGGTCACCTTGATGCCGCCCGCGGTGGAGGCGGACCCGCCGCCCACGAACATCAGCGCGTCCATGAGCAGCAGGGACTCGGGCCGGTGCGCGTTCGTGTCGTCGATCGCGAAGCCGCCGGAGCGGGTCATCACGGAACCGAAGAGCGAGTGCCCGACCCGCTGCCAGAAGCCCATCCCGGCCTGGGTCG
Source organism: Micrococcus sp. CS26 (assembly GCF_055522295.1). Lineage (NCBI taxonomy): Bacteria > Bacillati > Actinomycetota > Actinomycetes > Micrococcales > Micrococcaceae > Micrococcus > Micrococcus sp. CS26. Next base: position 31,491 of record NZ_JBVFVY010000002.1, on the reverse strand, counting down.
CCGGGTTGCCCGCCTCGAAGAAGAAGAGGGCGACGGCGCCGAGCACCAGCAGCGCCAGCGTCACCTCGACCGTGAGCTTGGTGTGCAGGTTCCACTCCCGGAATCGCCACCCCTTCTCCAGCAGCACCATGACCACGGGGAAGCCGAGCGCGCCGAGGAACACACCGACGCCGAGCACCGTGATGATCACCGGGTCGTGCATGATCTCCGGCAGGCCGTCCACGTGCAGGGTGAACCCCGCGTTGTTGAAGGCGCTGACCGAGTAGAAGACCCCGTGCCACAGGCCGGTGAGCCACGAGCCGGAGATGGCCGCGAACCGCGGCACGAGGACGAGCGCCAGCGCGGCCTCGGCGGTCAGCACCGTCACGACGACGACGCGCAGCAGCTGGCCGACCTCGCCGAGACTGCCGGAGGTCATGCCCGCCTGCTGCGTCGCCAGCTTCGACCTCAGGCCCAGATGCCGGGAGACGGCCAGCGTGAGCAGCGAGGCAATCGAGAGGATGCCCAGGCCGCCGATCTGGATGGCCACGAGGATGATCACCTGGCCCGCGGGGGACCAGTGCGCGGCCGTGTTGACGGTGGTCAGACCGGTCACGGAGAAGGCGGAGACCGCGGTGAACATGGCGTCGTGCAGGGGGGTGGCGTGGCCGTCCGCCGCGGCCCACGGCAGGGCGAGGAGCCCGGTGAACACCAGGGCCATGAGGGCGAAGGCGGAGAGGGCGGCGCGGGCCGGGGAGCCGCCCACCACCGAGCTGACGGCGCGGCCCGAGCGCCGCAGCACCGTGCGCAGGTCGGTCGAGGACTCCAGCGTGGAGGCCTGGCCGGGCCGGGGGAGGCCGCCGGGCCGGCGCACCCCGCCGTGTCGGCGGGCGTGCGGAGTCGGACGGGGACCTGCCACGGGGCACCTCCTGCACGGGGGACGGGAAACGGACCGGCTCCCAGTATCGCGCGCGCCGTGGCCCGCGCGTCACGCGGGCGAGACATCCGAGGCGATCGTCGCCACCGTGCCGCCCGGAGCCCTAGGCTGGACCGTGATGAGCACCACGTCCACCCCTCCCGCTCCCACCCCCGCTGCTGTGGTGTGGGACTCCAGCCTGCTCCGCTACCGGTTCAGCGCGGAGCACCCGATGGCGCCCCTGCGGCTGGATCTCACGCACCGGCTCGTGGAGGCGTTCGGCCTGCTGGACGCGCCCCACGTGCGGATCGTGGAGCCGCCCGTGGCCACGGACGAGCAGCTCGCCCTCGTCCACGACCCCGAGTACGTCGCCGCCGTCCGCCGGGCCGCGGCGACGTCGTCGGCCGAGGACGGCCGCTTCGGCCTGGGCACCGAGGACTGTCCCGTGTTCCCGGACCTGCACGAGTCCGCCGCCCGGATCGCGGGCGGCTCCCTCGTCGCCGCGGAGGCGATCTGGTCCGGCGAGGTGGACCGCGCCGTGAACTTCGCCGGCGGCATGCACCACGCCGCCCGGTCCTCGGCGTCCGGGTTCTGCATCTACAACGACTGCGCCGTGGCCATCCAGCGCCTGCTGGACCTCGGCGCGGAGCGCGTGGCCTACGTCGACGTGGACGCGCACCACGGCGACGGCACGCAGTCGATCTTCTACGACGACCCCCGCGTGCTCACCATCTCCCTGCACGAGACGGGCATCAGCCTGTTCCCGGGCACGGGCTTCGCCAACGAGATCGGCGGCTCGGCCGCCCAGGGCACGGCGGTGAACGTCGCGCTGCCCCCGCGCACCGGTGACGCCGGCTTCCTGCGCGCCGCCCACGCCGTGGTCCCGCCCCTGCTGGAGGCGTTCGCCCCGGACGTGCTGGTCAGCCAGCACGGCTGCGACGGCCACCTCACGGACCCGCTCGCCGACCTGCGGCTGAGCGTGGACGGCCAGCGCCAGCTCGCATTCGACGTCGGCGACTGGGCCGACCGGTTCGCGTACGGCCGGTGGCTGGCCACCGGGGGCGGCGGCTACAACCCGCTGCGGGTGGTGCCGCGCGCGTGGGCCCACCTGACCGCCGCCGTCCTGCAGACCCCGATCCCCGTGAGGAGCGAGATCCCCGCCGCCTGGATCGAGCACGTCCGGGCCCTCACCGCGGACGAGCTGACCGGGGACATGTCCGTGCACGAGGGGGACGACGCCGAGCGGATCCCCACCGTGATGGGCGAGGACGCGGACGTGTGGTGGCGCTCGTGGGAGGTGGGCTACGACCCGGCCGACCCGGTGGACCAGTCGATCATGGCCACGCGCCGCGAGGTGTTCCCGCTGCACGGGCTCGACCCCTGGTTCGACTGAGCCGGTCCCCGTCCCGGTTCGACCGGGGCCCGTGCGGCCGGTATTGTGGCCGAGAACGTTTCCAGGCGTTCCACATCCGGTGGAATGCGGGTCGGCGTGTCCGGCGCCCCGGATGCCTGCGGTCCCACGACCGCCGACCCTCGCCCCGATTCAAGGAGTCCCCATGGGATCTGTGATCAAGAAGCGCCGCAAGCGCATGTCGAAGAAGAAGCACCGCAAGCTGCTTCGCAAGACCCGTCACCAGCGTCGCAACAAGAAGTGACGCCCGCGCCCTCCGGGCGCTGACGAGACGAAGCCGCCGTCCCCTTCCGGGGGGACGGCGGCTTCGTCGTGGACGGCGATCCGTAGAGTGGGGGCCATGACCGCCGACCTGCCCGCCGCCACCGCCCGCGTCCAGCTGCTCGTGAAGCCCGGCTGTCACCTGTGCGCCGAGGCCGAGGCCACGGTGGTGCAGGTGTGCGACGCGCGGGGCGAGGCCTGGGAGGCCGTGGACGGGGCCGCGCACCCGGACCTGCTCGAGCGCTTCGTGGACGAGGTGCCCGTGCTCTTCGTGGACGGCGTCCAGCGCGACTTCTGGCGCGTGGACCCGGCCCGCCTGGGCCGGCTCCTGGACGCCCCGCGGGCCTGAGCGGGCTCAGCGGCGCGCGAAGCGCTGCCAGGTCTTCAGCCGCATGTACTCCGTGGCGTCCGGGCGGTAGGCGAGCACGATGCCGGCGACGCCGAGGCCCACCCACACGAGGTCCAGCGGGCTGAACGCCCCCATCACGGCGTTGGAGACCAGCACCAGCACGGACAGGGACGCCAGCACCGTTCCGACGATGCGCGCGGCGCGCGAGCCGCCGCGGATCGCGAACGCCACCCACAGGTAGACGAGGAACGCGAGCACGCCGAACACGGCCGCCGTCGTGGCGAGGGCCGGGAGCATCCCGTCCATCATGGTGCGCATCTGCTCCGCCTGGTCGGCGGGCAGATTCATCTGTTCGACGGACCGGTCCAGCTCCTGCTGGATCGCGACCTGGCCCTCCGGCTGGGTGATGGCGAAGGCCGCCAGCAGGGTCGTCGCCAGCAGCAGGAGGCCGCCCGAGACGATCAGCCAGAACGCGGCCGTCAGGGAGCGCGGCCGCGGGGGCAGCTCGACCGGGCCGGGAGACTGCCAGCCGGCGGGGCCGTGGGGGGAGGGGGCCTGGGGCATCCCCGCCTGGCCCGGGGCGCCGTACGGAGCCGCCGGCGGTGCGCCGTAGGGGTTCTGGCCGTACGGGCTCGCGCCCGCCGGGTCAGGGGAGCCCGGGGTCGGCCCCTGCGGGGCGGCGCCGTAGGGGTCGGTGCCGTACGGGTTCTGGCTGCCGTGGGGATCGGTGGGCGAGGTGCCGGACATGGGGCCTCCTAGCGACGCCGACGCTCGCGGCGTCTCGGTGCGGACGGGGGTGGCGGCGCGGTCGCGCCGAGCTGTGCTCCACGCTACCGCCGGGGCCACCGGTCCGCCTCTGCCAGACTGGCCCCATGCAGACGCTCGCCACCGTCCACCTGGTCCGCCACGGAGAAGTCCACAACCCCGATCGTGTCCTCTACGGCCGCCTGCCGGAGTTCGGGCTCTCGGAGCTCGGCCACGAGATGGCCCGGGGCGTGGCCGCGTGGTTCGAGGAGCGTGCCGCGCAGACCGGCCGGGCGCCCGCCGTCGTCGCCGCCTCCCCGCTGACCCGCGCGCAGCAGACCGCCGCGCCCATCGCGGCCGCGTTCGACCTGCCGCTGGTCACCGAGCCGGACCTGATCGAGGCGGAGAACGCCTTCGAGGGCATGTCCCAGGTGGCGGCGTCGCTGAAGCGGAACCCGCGGCTGTGGCCCCGGCTGCGCAATCCCCTGCGCCCGTCCTGGGGCGAGCCGTACCGCGCGCAGGCCGCCCGGATGCTGGCCGTCGTCGACCGGCTCCGCGGCGAGGCCGTGGCCGCCGAGGGGCCCGGCGCCGAGTCCGTGCTCGTCTCGCACCAGCTGCCGATCTGGGTGACGCGCCTGGCCGTCGAGGGCCGTCCGCTGTGGCACGACCCGCGCTGGCGTGAGTGCTCGCTGACCTCCGTGACCTCGCTCGTGTACGAGGAAGGGCGCAGGGTGCCGCGCGTCGAGTACCACGAGCCGAACCAGGCCCTGCTCAAGGACGCCTCCTCCCTGCCGGGCGCCTGAGGCCCCGACGGCGGCCGGCGTCGACGACGCCGGCCGCGGCCTCCCACGGGGTGGGGGTGTGACGTCCAGGGTTCAGTCAGAATGCGGGGCGGACAGTAGACTTCCCAGGTCCCCGGAATCCAGCGCCGCGCATCCCCTGGAGGGCAGTCACGCCATGCACACCCCGCCCCGTCCGTCCCGCCGCACCCTGCTGACCGGCCTCGCCCTCGCCAGCCTGGCGCCGGCGCTCGCGGCCTGCTCGGGCGGTGACGACTCGCTCGCGCGGCAGGCGGGCAACGCGGACGGCAAGAACTACATCGCCGGCGACGGCTCCGTCCTGGAGATCGCCCCCGCCGAGCGCGGCGCCCCCGTGGAGTTTGCCGCCGAGCTCTTCGACGGCACCCCCGTGACCGGCGCGAGCCTGCGCGGCACCCCCGCCCTGCTGAACTTCTGGTACGCCGCCTGCGCGCCGTGCCGCGTCGAGGCCCCCCACCTCGTCTCCCTGCACGAGCAGTTCGCCCCGCAGGGGGTGCGGTTCCTCGGCGTGAACGTCCGGGACACCGTCACCACCGCGCAGGCCTTCGAGCGCACCTTCGAGATCCCCTACCCGTCCATCGAGGACGCCCGCGGGGACGTGCTCCTGAACATGACCGACTACGTGCCCCCGCAGGCCGTGCCCTCCACCCTCGTCCTGGACGTCGAGGGCCGCGTGGCCGCCCGCGTGCTCGGCGCCGTGGAGGAGTCCACCCTGCGCGCCCTGCTCACCACCGTGGTGGACGAGGCCGCGGCCTGACCCGGCCGCCGTGTCCATGCAGAGCAACCCCTTCGCCGAGATCGCCCTCGACGGCTCCCTGCTGCTGGCCGCGCCGATCGCCGTGCTGGCCGGCCTGATCTCCTTCCTCTCCCCGTGCGTGCTGCCGCTCGTGCCCGGCTACCTCGGGTACGTCACCGGCCTCGGCGGGGACGTGCTCACCAGCCGCCGCCGCGGGCGCCTCGTGCTCGGCTCCGTGCTGTTCGTGCTCGGGTTCGCCGTGGTGTTCGTGGGCATCACCGTGGTGTTCACCCAGGCCATGGTCTGGCTGCGGCGCGACGGCGCCTGGGTCACCCCCGTGCTCGGCGTGCTCGTGATGCTCATGGGCCTCGTGTTCCTCGGCGGCGGCGGCCGGCTTCAGCAGGAGCGCCGCGTCCACTTCAAGCCCGCCGCCGGCCTGGTCGGCGCGCCCCTGCTGGGCATGACCTTCGGCCTGGGCTGGGCGCCGTGCATCGGCCCCACCATGGCCGCCGTCCTGGCCATGTCCACGGCCAGCTCCGGCTCCGTGGGCCGCGGCGCCCTGCTCGCCTTCCTCTACTGCCTCGGCCTGGGCCTGCCGTTCGTGCTCATGGCCCTCGGCATGGAGCGCGGCATGCGGGCCCTCGGGTTCTTCCGCCGGCACCGCGTGCTGATCATGCGCCTCGGCGGCGCCCTGCTGATCGCGCTGGGCCTGCTCATGGTCACCGGCGTCTGGACCGCCTGGACCACGCAGCTGCAGCTGTGGTTCGCCAACGAATGGGAGATGCCCCTGTGAGCTCCAAGGCCGCCCGGACGCGCTCCGAGCCCGTCACCCTGCCGCGCCTCGGCCTGGCGGGCACCCTGCGCTGGATCTGGACCCAGCTGACCAGCATGAGCACCGCGCTCATGCTGCTGCTCCTGCTCGCCGTCGCCGCCGTGCCCGGCTCCCTCGTGCCCCAGCGCCGTGCCGGCCCCGAGATCGTGGACCAGTGGATCGAGGACAACCCCGTGTGGGGCCCCGTCCTGGACGCCCTGCAGTTCTTCGACGTCTACAACTCCGTCTGGTTCTCGGCCATCTACCTGCTGCTGTTCGTCTCCCTCGTGGGCTGCGTTTGGCCGCGCGCCATCCAGCACGCCAAGGCCCTGCGCCAGCCCCCGGCCCGCACCCCCCGCAACCTGACGCGCCTGCCGGCCTCCGGCGTCGTCGTCCTCGAGGAGGGCGGCCCGAGCCCCGAGGAGGCCGTGGCCAGAGCCCAGGCGTGGCTGCGCAAGCGCCGCTACCGCGTGGAGCACCGCCCCGAGGCCGGCGGCGCGTCCGTGGGCGCCGAGCGCGGATACCTGCGCGAGATCGGCAACATCCTGTTCCACGTCTCGCTGATCGGCGTGCTCGTGTTCATGGCCTACGGCGGCATGACCAAGTACGGCGGGCAGAAGATCATCGTGGAGGGCGAGGGCTTCGCCAACAACCTCGTGGCCTACGACTCCTTCACCCCCGGCACCTACTTCAGCGCGGACGACCTCCAGCCGTTCTCCCTCACCCTCGACTCCTTCGACGCCGTGTTCGACCGCGAGTCCGAGACCCACTACGGCCAGCCGCTGGACTACACCGCCGTCATGGACGTCCGCGAGGGCTCCGGCGGCGAGCTCCAGCGCCAGATCCTCAAGGTCAACCAGCCGCTGGACATCGACGGCGTGCGCGTCTACCTCGTGGGCAACGGCTACGCGCCCGTGGTGACCATCCGCGACGGCGCCGGGGACGTGGCCTTCCAGGGCCCCGTGGTCACCCGCGTGTTCGACCAGAACTACGGCTCGCAGGCCACCATCAAGGTCCCCGACGCGCGGCCGGACCAGCTGGGCTTCGTCGGCTTCTTCCTGCCCTCGGCGGTGGAGGACGAGGAAGGCGCCGCGTTCTCCGCGGACCCCGAGCTGCTCAACCCGGAGCTGCAGCTGAACTCGTACTACGGGGACCTCGGCCTGGACACCGGCCGCCCGCAGAACGTGTACGTGCTGGACACCGCATCCCTCACCGAGCTCAACAGCCGCACCAACGAGAACGGCGGCATCGTGCTCAGCCCGGGCCAGACGTACGAGCTGCCCGAGGGCAAGGGCTCCATCAGCTTCGACGGCGTCCGCCGCTACGTCGGCCTGGACATCCACTACGACCCGGGCAAGTGGGGCGTCGGCGTGTTCGCCGGCACCGCCCTGCTCGGCCTGGCGATCAGTCTGTTCGTCCGCCGCCGCCGCGTGTGGGTGCGCGCCCGCACCGACGACGACGGCCGCACCCGCGTGGAGTACGCGCTGCTCGCCCGCGGCGAGGAGTTCGGCCTCCACGAGGAGCACGTGGCCCTGCGCGCCGCCATGGAGAAGTGGTGGCCCATCGTCGCCGCCACCGAGACGGCCGACGACGCCGCGGCCGGTGCCGCCCCCCAGTCCACCTCCACCACCCCCGAGACCCCCGCCGGCCCCGCCGACGCCCGATCAGGAGACTGACAGTGTTCAACCCCACGGCCCCCGTGAACGAGCAGCTGGCGCTGTACAGCGACCTCTTCATGCTCATCGCCGCGCTCGTGTACGCGGCGGCGTTCATCCTGTTCACCATTGACATGGCCACCGCCTCGGCCACCATCCGCCGCCTCGAGGCCGACCTCGCGGCCCAGCGCGGGCAGGTGCGCACCGCTCCGGCCCACGAGACCGTGGGGGTCGCCGTCGGCGGGTCCACGGCGGTCGGCGCGAGCGACTCCGACACGGCCCGGCCGGCCGCCGCCGCCGAGCCCGGCGTCGACGCGGACGGTGACCTCGTGGACGAGGACATGGACTACACGGGCGGCGGCCGCCGCCCGGTCGCCAACGTGGCCGTGGCCGTGCTGGCCGTCGGCTGGGCGCTGCACGCGTTCGCCGTCGTCGCCCGCGGCCTCGCCGCCTCCCGCGTGCCGTGGGGCAACCTGTACGAGTTCATGACCACGGGCGCGCTCGTGATCACGACCGTCTACCTGCTGTTCCTCTTGCGCAAGGATCTGCGCTTCGTGGGCACGTTCGTCACCGGCATCGTCGTGGCGATGATGTGCGCGGCCACCATGGGCTTCCCGACGCCGGTGGGCCACCTCCAGCCGCCGCTGCAGACGCCGTGGCTCGTCATCCACGTGTCCATCGCCGTGCTGGCCAGCTCGCTGTTCGCGCTGACCGCCGCGATGTCCGTGCTGCAGCTGCTGCAGGACCGCGCGGAGAAGCGCGCTGCGGCGGGCGAGCGCTCGTGGGCGTTCCTGCGCCTCGTGCCGGCCGCGCAGGGGCTGGAGAACTGGTCCTACCGCCTCAACGCCGTCGGCTTCGTCATGTGGACCTTCACGCTGATCGCCGGTGCGATCTGGGCCGAGGCCGCGTGGGGCCGCTACTGGAACTGGGACACCAAGGAGGTCTGGACCTTCGTGATCTGGGTGGTGTACGCGGCGTACCTGCACGCCCGCGCCACCCGCGGCTGGACCGGTGCCCGCGCCGCGTGGCTGAGCATCGTGGGCTTCCTGTGCATCGTGTTCAACTACACGATCGTCAACACGTATTTCCCGGGCCTGCACTCGTACGCGGGTCTGCCCGGCTGAGTCCGGCGGGGCCCCTCAGGCGCGCGGGCCGTCGCCGTCCGGGTCGGCGTCGTCGTCGCCCTGCTCCCGACGACGGCGCAGCTCCTCCTCGCGGGCGCGCAGCTCGGCCTCGCGGCGGTCCAGGTCCTGCTCGCGGGCGTCCTGGCGGCGCCGCACGCGCAGGCTGCGCAGGAACGCCTCGTCGTCGTCCGGGGCCCCGGTGGGCCGGGGCGTGGCACGGCCGCCCGCGCCGGCCGGGCGGGCGCGGCCGAGCAGCAGCCACAGCAGCGGCCCCACGAGCGGCACGAGCACGATGACCGCCACCCACGCCGCCTTCGGCAGGCTGCGCACCTCTCGGGCGGGGGTCAGCAGCGCCTCGAACAGCGCGTAGAGGGTCAGGCCCGCGAGGATGATCGCGGCGGGGATGATGAAGCGGCCCATCCCGCCAGTCTAGGCGCGGGCTGTGGGGTCGGCGGACGGGCCGTCCGTCCTCGTAGGATGGACCGGTGCGCATCTTCTTCTACGGTCTGGTCCGCGTGGTCGTCTTCGTCGCCCTGTGGGCGCTGTTCTACTACGTGATGGACCTCGGGATGATCTTCGGGGTGATCGCGGCCACGATCCTGACGTTCGCGGTCAGCTACCTCTTCCTCGGTCGCCTGCGCACGGGGGCCACCGAGGACCTGTCCGCCGCGTGGGAGGGCCGCCCGGGCCGCCGGGGCCGCACCGAGACCGCCGACGCGGACGCCGAGGACGCCTACACCGAGGGCCGGTTCCGCGAGTGAGCCCCGCGGGGCGACGGGGCGGATGCCGCCGCCGACGCCGCCGTCATCCCGTGCGGCTCAGAGCAGCGCGCCGAGGGTGAACGTGATCGCGTAGACGATCCCGATCACGCCGGTCGCGCGCAGCACCGGGATCAGCGCCCGGCGGTCGTCGGCGCGCAGCACCGTGCGGATCGGCCGGATCGCGAGCAGGCCGCCGATCGGCACGAGCAGCAGCCCCGGGTGCGCCGCCACCCAGAACAGCGGCAGCAGCAGGGCGACGGCCAGCATGACGCCGTAGGACGCCCGCGCCGGCCCGTCGCCCAGGCGGGCGGCCAGCGTCATCTTCCCGACCTCGCGGTCCGTGGGGATGTCCCGGATGTTGTTGACCATGAGCAGGGCCGTGGAGATCAGCCCGCAGCCGATCGCGCCGGCCCAGGCCAGGCCGCTCACGGTGTCGGCCTGGGTGTACGTGGTGCCGAGGACGGCCACGAGCCCGAAGAACACGAACACGAACACCTCACCGAGGCCGAGGTACCCGTACGGCCGCCTCCCGCCGGTGTAGAACCACGCGGCCAGCACGCAGGCGACGCCGACCAGCAGGAACCACCAGTGCCCCGAGAGCAGGATGAGCCCCAGGCCGGCCAGCCCGGCGAGGCCGAAGAACGCGAAGGCCGCCTGCTTCACCTGGGCCGCGGGCACGAGCCCGGAGACGGTGAGCCGGAAGGGGCCGACGCGCTCGTCGTCGGTGCCGCGGATCCCGTCCGAGTAGTCGTTGGCGTAGTTCACGCCGATCTGCAGGGCGAGCGACACCACGAGGGCCAGCAGCGCCGCGCCGAGGTGGAAGGAGCCGAGCTCCGCGGCGGCGGCCGAACCGACGATCACGGGGGCGATCGCCATGGGCAGCGTGCGCAGGCGCGCGGCGGCGACCCACTGGGAGAGCGTGGCGGCCATGGGCGGGGGTTCCTCCTGGGGAGCGGGGTGGAATCGGCGCGCGGCGGGCCGGGTCGACGGCGGCGCGCGGCCGGGGCCCGACGTCGGCCGGGCCCGGGTCATTCTCCCACGCGGGCGGGGCGGCGCTCAGCCGGCGGTGAACCGGGCGGCCAGGGCCTGCCGGTCGGTCTTGCCGGTGGAGAGCAGGGGCAGGGCCTCGAGGAGGAGCCACGTCTTGGGCACCGCGGCCGCACCCAGCGCCTCGCGCACGTGGGCGCGCAGGACGGCCTCGTCGGGGGCCGCGGCCGGGTGGGCGGGCACGACGGCGGCGCACAGCCGGGCGCCCCACTCGGGATCCGGCACGCCGGCCACGTGGGCCGCCGCGACGCCCGGGTGCGCCTCGAGCACCGCGGTCACCGCCGCCGCGGACACCTTCACCCCGCCCGTGATGACGACGTCGTCCAGGCGACCGGTCACGGCCAGCCGCACGCCGCCGTCGTCGGTGGGGGAGAGCACGCCCGTGTCCTCGGTCAGGAAGGCGCGGGCGCCGTCCGCGGCGGTGACGAAGTGGGCGGCGGTGCGGGCGGGGTCGTCGAGGTAGCCGGCCGCCACCATGGGCCCGGCCAGGCGCACGCGCGGCGGGGCGTCGGGGTCGTCCGGGGCCACCGCGACGGCGACGCCGGGCAGCGGGACGCCGTCGTAGACGCAGCCGCCGCACGTCTCGGCCATGCCGTAGGTGGCGGTGAGGCGCACCCCCGCCGCCTCGGCCGCGGCCCGCAGCGCGGGATCGAGCCGGGCGCCGCCCACGAGCACGCGGTCGAAGGAGCGCAGGGCCGCCCGCCCGGCCGGGTCGGCGTCGGCCGCGAGGAGGCGGGCGAGCTGGGTGGGGACGAGCGAGACGAGCCGGGGGCCGGCGTCGTCGGGCAGGGCGGCCGCCCCGGTGGCGAACGCCGCGGGCGTGAAGGGGCCCGGTGGCAGGGCCACGGGTGCGGTCCCGGCCGCGATCGAGCGGGAGAGCACGGCGAGCCCGGCCACGTAGTGCACGCCGAGGGCCAGCAGCCACGCCCCCTCGCCGCCGAGCCGCCGGGCCGTGGCCGCGGCCGAGGCGCGCAGGGCCGCGCCGGTCAGGACGATCTGCTTCGGCGTGCCCGTGGACCCGGAGGTGCGCACCACGGCGACGGCGTCCGGGTCGCCGCAGCGGCGTGAATCGCGGGCCTCGGGCCGGGGGAGGACGGCGCCGTCGGCGGTCAGCTCGACGGGGTCGCCGCCGTCGAAGGCCGCGGCGAGGGCGTCCGTGGCGCGGGCGAGGGCGTCGGCGGTGGCGGGCATGGCCCCGAGTGTAGGAGGCCCGGCGGTCGGACGGACCCGCCCGGCGGACCGGATCCGCCCGGCGGTCAGAGCATGAACGGCACCGTGGCGATCTTGACCACCATGATCAGCGCGAACAGCTGGGCGTACCCCTCGGTCACGCGGACGTCGGTGGACCGGGAGAGCGCGTAGTCCAGGATCGCCGGCTGGCCCGTGATGCCCGCCAGCGCCCCGAAGGTGCGATCCACGGACTGCCCCAGCAGCCGTGCCGCGGTGATGAGCAGGGCAGCGGTCAGCGCGGTGAGCACGGCGGACATCAGGATGGCCAGCCCGCCGACCCGAGTGAACACCGTCTCGATGAACGCCGGGCCGGCGGCCAGGCCCACCACGCCCAGGAAGAGCATGAGGCCGAGCTGCCGCAGCGTCAGCGCGATCTCCGTGGATGGCTCCCACACCGTGGGTCCGGTGCGGCCGATCGCCCCGAGGGTGAGGCCGACGAGGATGCAGCCGGCCGCCGGGCCGAGGGAGAAGGAGGCCCCGCCCGGGAGCGGGATCGTCACCAGGCCCAGCAGGTAGCCCAGCGCCATGCCCGTGCCCAGGGAGATCCAGTCGAGGTTCGAGAGCCCCCGGGTCGAGTTGCCGAAGAAGTCGCGCACCGCCTCCATCCGCGGCGCGGTGGTCACGATGAGCACCCGGTCGCCGACCTTGAGCTCGGTCTGCGGGGTGGCCAGCGACTCGACGTCGTCGCGCCGCAGCCGGGCGACGTCGGTGCCGAAGCGCTCGCGCAGGGACAGCGTGCCCAGGCGGCGATCGGCCAGGGCGCGGGCCGTGACGATGACCATGGCGGTCTGCAGCGGGTTCATCACCTGTGCCGGGTCGGCGTCGGTGCGGCGGCCGAAGGCCTGCACGGCCGCGTCGATGTTCTTCTCCGTGCCGTCCAGGACGACCTCGTCCCCGGGTTCGATCCGGTCGGCGGAGCCGGCGATCCGGGCCACGCCGCCGTGGCGCAGCGCCACCACGCGCACCAGTCCCTCGGAGATCCCGGGGATCTCCCGCACGGCGAGGGCGGAGGTGGCGGCCGCAGCGGTGAAGTGCAGCTTGCCGTCGGTCACCGGCGCCGGATCGCGCGGGGAACTGCTCCACGGGCGGGCGGCGAGCAGGGTGATCGCGATGATGGTGCCGACCACGCCCACCAGGTAGGACAGCCCGTAGCCCACGGCCGGGGCCTGCCCGCCGGTGAGCTGGTTCGCCAGCGCCATCGCCGGCGTCGCGGTGAGCGAACCCGTCCACACACCGATCGCCGTCGGCAGGTCCAGGTTGAGCAGCGCGGCCAGCGGGTGCACCGTGAAGGCGGTGAGGATCACCACGACGACGGCGGCCAGCATCAGGGGCAGGTTGCGGCGCAGGTCCCGGAAGAACACCTTGCCGGCGCCGAGCCCGATCAGGTAGGCGAAGAGGGCCAGACCGAAGCTCTGGAACAGGGCCAGTCGGTCGCCGACGTCGGGCAGCACCGCCCCGACGAGCAGGCCCACGAACAGTGCCCCCGAGGCGCCGAGGCGGATCTTGCCCAGGGGGATGGTGCCGACGGCGGCGCCCAGGGCGACGGTGGCCATGAGGACGAGGATGGGCTGGTCGTTGAGCAGCGCGAGCATGGGCGGGTCTCCGTCCTGCCGTGGTGGTCGGTCAGAAGTGGTACGGGAAGGCGGACCAGTCCGGGTCGCGCTTCTGCAGGAACGCGTCCCGGCCCTCCACGGCCTCGTCCGTCATGTAGGCCATGCGCGTGGCCTCGCCGGCGAAGACCTGCTGGCCGGCCATGCCGTCGTCGGGAAGGTTGAACGCGAACTTGAGCATGCGCAGGGCCTGCGGGGACTGACGGTTGATGTCCGCGGCGTACTCGAGGGCGACCTCCTCGAGGCGCTCGTGGTCCACCGCCTCGTTGACGGCGCCCATGGCCACCATCTCCTCGGCCGAGTACTCGCGGGCGGTGAAGAAGATCTCGCGGGCGCGCTTCTGGCCCACCTGCCGGGCGAGCAGGGCCGAGCCGTAGCCGGCGTCGAAGGAGCCCACGGTGGCGTCCGTCTGCTTGAACTTCCCGTGCTCGCGCGAGGCGAGGGTGAGGTCCGCGACCACGTGGAGCGAGTGGCCGCCGCCGGCCGCCCAGCCGTTCACGACGGCGATGATCGCCTTGGGGGAGGTGCGCATCAGGCGCTGGACCTCGAGGATGTGGAGGCGTCCGGCGCGGGCCGGGTCGATGGTCTCGGCCGTCTCCCCCTCGGCGTAGCGGTAGCCGTCGCGGCCGCGGATGCGCTGGTCGCCGCCGGAGCAGAAGGCGTGCCCGCCGTCCTTGGGGGAGGGGCCGTTGCCGGTGAGCAGCACCGTGCCGACGTCCGGGGTCATGCGGGCGTGGTCGAGGGCGCGGTAGAGCTCGTCCACGGTGCCGGGCCGGAACGCGTTGCGGACCTCGGGGCGGTCGAAGGCGATGCGCACCGTCGGCAGGTCGCGCACCCAGCGGCCGTCGGCGTCGCGCTCCACCTGGCGGTGGTAGGTCAGGTCCTCGAAGTCGAAGCCCTCGACCACGCGCCAGCGCGTGGGGTCGAAGACGTCGGAGACCTGCTCAGGCAGGCGGTCGCGGTCGGGGCGGGCGGCGTCGGGCTGCGGGGTGCTCATGGGGCCCGAGTCTAGGCCCGCCGGGCGAGGCGGGGGTGAGCCGCCCGCCTCGCCCGGCGGGCCAGACAATTCGGTCGTTCCAGGGCCGTTCTGACAGCAGTACTCTCTGGTTCGCGCGCGGTGCACCAGCGCATCGACGGGTGCGCGGGCTGACGGAGGGCCCACCCAGGCTCAGTCGATCCGCGCCGTCGCCCCCAGCGCCGTCAGCAGGAACGCGTACTCCCACGCGGTGTCCTCCCAGCCCTGGTACCGGCCGGACGCGCCGCCGTGGCCGCCGTCCATCTCGGTGCGCAGCAGGATCGGGGCGCCGCCCTCGGCCAGGGGCGTGGCCTGGTCGCTCGTCACCGTCCGCCGCAGCTGGGCCACCCACTTGGCCGGCTCGACGTAGTGCACGCGGGTGTCGTTCAGGCTCGTCACGGCCGCGATCGCCGGGTAGTCCACCGCCCGCACGTTCTCGTACGGGGTGTAGGCGCGCATGGCCTCGTACACGGCCGCGTCCTCGATCGGGTTGCCCCACTCCTCCCACTCGAGCGCGGACAGCGGCAGCTCCGGGTCGAGGATGGTGGTGAGCGCATCCACGAACGGCACCACCGCCAGGCACGCCCGGTACAGCTCCGGCGCGAGGTTCAGTACCGCGCCCATGAGCAGGCCGCCGGCCGAGCCGCCCATGCAGGCCACACGCGCCGGGTCCGCCCAGCCGAGGTCCACGAGGTGCCGGGTGGCGTCCACGAAGTCCGTGAAGGAGTGCCGCTTGGCCAGCTTCTTGCCGTCCTCGTACCAGCGCCGGCCCAGTTCGCCGCCGCCGCGCACGTGCGCGACCGCGAACACCACGCCCCGGTCCAGCAGGGACAGCCGGGCCACACCCAGCACGGGGTCCATGGACATCTCGTAGGAGCCGTAGCCGTACACCACGCACGGGGCCGTCCCGTCCGGCTTCACGTCGCGGCGCCGGATCACGGTGACGGGGATCCGCACGTCCTCCCCGGTCACCGACGACGGCTCGGACGCCGGCGCCCACACGCGCTCGGCCACGTAGTCGGCCGGGTCGTAGCCGGGCACCTCCGTCTCGCGGCGCAGGTGCACCTCGCCCGTCGCCGCCGAGACGTCCAGCACGCGCGCGGGCGTGATCCAGGACGTGTAGGCCAGCCGCAGGAACGGGGACTCGGCCGCCGTCGCGGACAGATGGCACGCGTAGAGCTCCTCGTCGAACGCGGGCTCGCGCCAGTGCGCGGCCTGCCCGGCCAGCACGGCGTCCAGCTCGGTGACGACGACGCGCGGGGTCGTCTCCCGGCGCACGGCCAGGGCGGCGTGGGTCAGGGTGACCATGACACCGTCGACCTTCACGTCCTCGCGGTGCGGCACGACGGTGCGCCAGGCGCCGCGGTCGGCGACGTCCGCCTCGGCGACCACCGAGAGCATCCCGTTGGGCGCGGCGACGGGGGCGCCGTCGTCGTCCAGGGCGCGGTCGTGGACCACGAGCAGCCGGCGGACGCCGTCGGCGTCGGTGACGGGCTCGACGTCGGCGAGCATCCGCCACGCGCGGGGGATCAGCACGCGCGGGGCGGGCAGGGGTGCGGCGGGGTCCTCCGGCAGGTCGACCACGAGGGTCTCGGAGACCTCCGAGTTGCCGACGCCGATCAGCAGCTGGGTGCGGTCGGCCACGCCCTCGAAGCCGGTCCACATGCCCGGGTCGGCCTCCTCGTGCAGGATCACGTCCTCGGCCGGGTCGGTGCCGAGCACGTGGGCCTTGACCTGGTACGGCCGCCACGAGTCGTCCCACACGGTGTAGAACACGCGGGTGCCCGAGCGGTCGAAGCGGACGCCGTGGGCCACGTTCTCGACCGCGTCCGGCAGGTCCTCGCCCGTGGCGATCTCGCGCACGCGCAGGGTGAAGCGCTCGTCGCCGGTGTGGTCCACGGCGTAGGCCACCCGGGTGGCGTCCGGGCTGATGTGCAGGCCGCCGAGCGCGAAGAACGGGTGGCCCTCGGCCTCGGCGTTGCCGTCCAGGATCACCTGCTCGCCCGGCAGGGCGGCGTCCGGGGTGATGACGGGCGGGGTCCAGTCGGCCTCGAGGTCGCCGGTGTCGCGTGCGGGCACGCGGCAGTGGATCGGGTACTCGGCGCCCTCGCGGGTGCGCACGAAGTACCACCACCCGTCCCGGCGGGCGGGCACGGAGCGGTCCGTCTCCACCGTGCGGGCCTTGATCTCGCCGACGATCGCCTCGCGCAGCGGCGCCTGGTCCGCGGTCACGGCCTCGGTGTACGCGTTCTCGGCGGCCAGGTGCTCGAGCACGCGGGGCTCCGCCTTGCCGCGCAGCCACTCGAAGTCGTCCTGGAACGTGTGGCCGTGGTGGCGGCGGGTCACGGGCTCGGCGGAGGCGGACGGCGGGACGGGGGCGTGCGACGTGGTCTGGGGCATGCGGCCCATCCCATCACGCCGCGCGGGGCGGGGCCGACACCCCGCGCCGCACACGGCGACGGCGGCGCACCGGTCCGGTGCGCCGCCGTCGGGGGTGGCGGGTCAGTTCAGGCCGAGCGCCGCCCGGACCACGCCGAGCCCGAAGTACGCGACGAACGCGAGCGCCACGAACCACAGCAGCGGGTGCACCTCGCGGCCGCGGCCCTGGCCCGTGCGGATCACCGCGTAGGCCACCACGCCGGCGCCGATGCCGTTGACGATCGAGTAGGTGAACGGCATGAGGATGAACGTGAGGAACGCGGGGAAGGCCGCGCCCGGGTCGGACCAGTCGATCTGCACCACGTGCTGGCACATCATGAACCCGACCACCACGAGCGCGGGGGCCACGGCCTCGAACGGCACGAGGTGGATGAGCGGGGAGAGGAACACGGCCGCGAGGAAGAACAGGCCGGTGAACACGGAGGCCAGGCCGGTCCGGGCGCCCTCGCCGATGCCGGTGCCGGACTCCACGAAGATCTGGTGCGCCGAGCCGGAGGCGCCGCCGCCCACGGCGACCGCGAGCGCGTCCGCGGCGAGCACCCGGTTCAGGTCGGGGATGGAGCCGTCCGGGTTCACGGTGCCGGCCTCGCGGGCCAGGCCCACGGAGACGCCCATCGCGTCGAAGAACACGGAGAGCAGGATCGCGAACACGAGCAGGGAGGCCATCAGCCCGCCCACGGAGGTGAAGGCGCCGAACAGGTCCACGCTGCCGAGCAGGTGCAGGTCCGGGGCGGTCCACTCGGGCAGGGAGGGGGCGATCAGGGACCAGCCGGTGGGCACGGCGTTCCCGTCGGCGTCCACGGAGGGGCCGATGTGGAACACGGCCTCCAGCACGTTGGCGAGGATCGTCGCCGCGACGATGCCGATCAGGATGGCGCCGCGCACCTTGCGGATCACGAGGACCGCGGTCAGCAGCAGCCCGACGACGAAGACCAGCACGGGCCAGCCCTCGAGCTCGCCGCCCGTGCCCAGGCCCACCGGGACCGTGGTGTCGGCGGCGTCCGGCAGCCGCCGCACGAACCCGGCGTTGACGAGGCCGATCAGCGCGATGAACAGGCCGATGCCCACCACGATGCCGGACTTCAGCGACTCCGGGACCGCGTCGAACACGGCGCGTCGGAAGCCGGTCACCACGAGCAGCAGCATCACGAGACCGGCGAGGGTGACGAGGCCCATCAGCTGGGGCCAGGTGAGTCCCGGTGTCGTGGCGATGGTGATGGAGACGAACGCGGAGACGCCCAGGCCCGCGGCCACCGCGAACGGGTGCCGCGCCCACACGCCCATGACGATGGTCATGACGCCCGCCACGAGCGCGGTCACGGCGGCCACGGCGGGGATGCCCAGGGTGTTCCCGGCCGAGTCGGGCCCGGACAGGATCAGCGGGTTCAGCACCACGATGTAGCTCATCGCCAGGAACGTGGCGAGGCCGCCGCGGAACTCCTGGCCCACCGACGAGCCGCGTTCGGTGATGCGGAAGTACCGGTCCAGGGCGCCGCGGGGAGCGGCGGGGGACGGGGCGGGCGAGGGCGGCGGAGAGGCGGTGCGGGAGGCCATGGCACCAGCGTAGTGACCCGGTCCCCCGACGATGGCGCGCGTGCGGTCCCGCTACGCTCGCGGGCATGCGTCCCCGCTCCGCCTCCGCCGCCCGCACCCGGGAGGCGCTGCGCGACGCCGTGCAGATCTACGCCCCCTCCACCGTCTACGCCGTCGGCCTGGGCGCGATGACGCCCGCGCTCGCGGTGGCGGCGCTGGCCCTCGGCCTGGACACGGCGCGGGCGGCCGCCGTCGTGCTGCTGGTGGGGCTCGGCTCGCTCGTGGCCAACGGGCCGGCCTCGGCGCTCGCGGCCCGGGCGGGGGAGCGGGTCACCATGGTCGTCTCCGCCGTGCTCGGCACGGCGGGCGCGGGCCTGGCCTGGGCGACGACGGCCGGGGTGTCCTCCGGGCCGTCGGCGGCGGGGGTGGCCGAGCCGGGGCGGCTGGCGCTGTTCCTGGCCGCGGTGCTCGCCGTGGGCATGGCCGGGGCCGGGTTCAACCTGGCCCGCCAGGCGTACCTGGCGGTGGCGGTGCCGGCCACGCACCGGGCCCGCGCGATGTCCACGCTCGGCGGGACCGTGCGGATCGGGACCTTCCTGGGCCCGTTCCTCGGCGCCGCCGCGCAGGCCCCGCTCGGGCTGGACGGCGCGTTCGCCGCGGCGGCCGCGGCCATGGCCGTCGGCGCCCTGCTGTGCCTGCGGATCCGGGATCTGCCGGTGCCGGCGTCCGGTCCGGCGGCGGGGGAGCAGCCCGCCCCGGCCGGTCGACCCCGGCTGCTGGACGTGGCGCGCGCCCGGCGGGGGGCGCTGCTCACGGCCGGCTTCGGTGTCGTGGCCGTCTCCGCCGCCCGCGCGGCGCGCAACGCCGTCATCCCGCTGTGGGCCACGCACCTGGGCCTGGACGCGGCGACGGCGTCGCTCGTCTTCGGCCTGGCCGGCGCGGCGGACCTGCTGCTCTTCTACCCCTCGGGCCGGCTCATGGACCGCTTCGGCCGGCGCGCCGTGGCGGTGCCGTGCCTGACCCTGCTGGGGGCGGGGTTCCTGGCGATCAGCCTCACCCGGGAGCCGACGGCGTTCGCGGCGGCGGCGGTGCTGCTGGGCATCGGCAACGGCTTCGGCGCGGGGATCGTGATGACCCTCGGGGCGGACCACTCGCCGCCGAACGCGCGCGCCCCGTTCCTCGGTCTGTGGCGCTCGATGTCCGACGCGGGGATGCTCGCCGGGCCGCTGCTGCTCTCCGGGGCGACCGCCGCGGCCGGGCTGGCCGTCGGCGTCGGCTCCCTCGCGGTCGTCTGCGGTCTCGGAGCGGTCGTGTTCGCCGCGGTGCTGCCGCGCGGGCCGGGGGCCGTGGCGGACCCGCCGCCCGTCGTCGTGCGCTCGCGCTGACCGGGGCGTCGGGCCGTCGGCTCAGTCGGCGGTCTCGTCCGGGGGGATGGTCTGCCCGGAGGCCTGGTCGTCGAAGACCATGTACGTCTGCGTGTCGACGACGCTCGGCAGGGTCTGCAGTTCGTCGAAGATCACGCGGCGCAGGTCGGCGGTGTCCCGCGCGCGGACCAGCAGGATCACGTCCATGTTCCCGCCCACGAGGGAGACGTGGGAGACCTCGGGGATGGCCAGGAGCGTGGCGCGCAGCTCTCGCCAGTCGTGCTGACGCAGCTTCATGGTCACGTGGGCGGAGGCCCCGAAGCCGACCTTGACGGGGTCGACCCGCACGGTGAAGCCTGTGATCACGCCCGCGTCCTGCAGGCGGTTCAGACGCGAGTAGCAGTGCGCGCGGGAGATGTGCACGCGCTCGGCCAGGGCCGCGACGGACATCCGCCCGTCCTGCGTCAGTTCGCGGACGATCGCGCGGTCCACGCGGTCCAGCGGCTCGGCGGCCATGGCTCCTCCTGGGGCGGGGCGGACGGGGTCGGCCACGCGGCGGCGGACCGTCTACGTGGCACGAGTCACCATAGCAGTTCGTCCGATGGAGTGCCTGGTTTGCACCCGATTGTCTCGTGATCACGGGCGAGCGCGCGACACATTGATCCTCTTGGGCACACTGAAGGCCACAGATCGAGAGGACCCGCCATGAGTGACCCCACCCCCGCCGTGCCCGGGGCCGTCCGGACCGACGAGGCCGAGACCCGCCCGAACGCCGGCGCCGCCTTCGGCATCTCCCTCGAGGAGTACCTGCTCCCCGCCGCCCGCCGCATCCAGCTGATCGGCGAGGACGGCACCCTGCTGGCCCCGGAGGAGCAGGGCACCGAGCCCGGCCACGAGTATCCCCTGCCCTCCGACGACGAGCTGCTGGCCGCCTACCGCCACCTCGTCATCGGCCGCCGCGTCAACGACCAGGCCTACGCCCTGGTGCGCCAGGGCCGCATGGCCGTCTACCCGTCCTCGCACGGCCAGGAGGCCTCCGAGGTCGCCGCCGCCGTCTGCCTGGGCGAGGACGACTGGCTGTTCCCGACCTACCGCGACACCGTGGCCGTGATCGCCCGCGGCGTCCCGCCGCTCGAGGTGATGGTGGCCTACCAGGGCACCTGGCATCAGGGCTACGACCCCCAGAAGCACCACGTCTCCATCCAGTCCACGCCCCTGACCACCCAGATGCTGCACGCCGTCGGGATGGCCAAGGCCGCCCGCCTGCGCGGCGAGGAGGTCGTGTGCCTGGCCATGGTCGGCGACGGCGGCACCTCCGAGGGCGACTTCCACGAGGCGCTGAACTTCGCGGCCGTGTTCAAGCTGCCGGTGATCTTCTTCGTGCAGAACAACAAGTTCGCCATCTCCGTGCCGTTCGCCAAGCAGTCGGCCGCCCCGTCCCTGGCCCACAAGGCCGTGGGCTACGGCCTGGCCGGCGAGCGCGTGGACGGCAACGACCTCGGCGCCCTGCTGGCCGTGCTGGGCCGCGCCGTGGAGCTGTGCCGGCAGGGCCAGGGCCCCTTCCTCGTGGAGGCGGACACCTACCGCATGCAGGCGCACACCAACACGGACGACCCCTCGCGCTACCGCGACGACGCCGAGGTGAAGGAGTGGGAGGCGCGCGACCCGCTGCGCCGCATGACCGCCTACCTCGAGTCCACCGGCGCCCTCACCGAGGAGGTCTCGGCCCAGATCGCCCGCGACGCCGAGGACGTCGCGCAGCAGCTGCGTGACGCCATGAACGCCGAGACGGAGCTCGATCCGCTCGAGCTGTTCGACCACGTCTACTCCGTGCAGACCCCGCAGCTCGCCGCCCAGCGCGCGCAGCTGGCCGAGGAGCTGTCCCGTTCCGAGAACCAGGAGGCCTGAGCATGGCGACCCTGACCTTCGCCGCCGCGCTCAACGCGGCGCTGGCCGACGAGATGGCCGCCGACGACATGGTGGTGGTGTTCGGCGAGGACGTCGGCACCCTCGGCGGTGTCTTCCGCATCACGGACGGGCTGACCGCGCGCTTCGGTGAGGAGCGCTGCTTCGACACCCCGCTGGCCGAGTCCGGCATCGCGGGCATGGCCGTGGGCATGGCCCTCGGCGGCGCCCGCCCCGTGATCGAGATGCAGTTCGACGCGTTCGCGTACCCGGCCTTCGAGCAGATCGCCTCGCACGTGGCCAAGATGCGCAACCGCACCAAGGGCGCCACGCCCATGCCGATCACCATCCGCATCCCCTACGGCGGCGGCATCGGCGGCGTGGAGCACCACTGCGACTCCTCCGAGTCCTACTACGCGCACACCCCGGGCCTGAAGGTGTACACCCCGGCCTCGGTGAAGGACGCGTACATGATGCTGCGTTCGGCCATCCGTCTGGACGATCCGGTGGTCTTCATGGAGCCCAAGAAGATGTACTGGACCAAGGCCGAGCTCGACCTCGACCAGCTGCGCGAAGAGTTCGAGGAGGGCTGGGCCCGCGTCGAGGACAAGAAGGAGCACGGCGAGGCCTGGGCGCGCGCCGCCGTCGTCCGCGAGGGCACGGACGTCACCCTCGTCTCCTACGGGCCCTCCGTCCCCACCTGCCTCGCCGCCGCCCACGCGGCCGCGGAGGAAGGGCTCTCGGTGGAGGTCGTGGACCTGCGCACCGTGAACCCGCTGGACGAGGACACGATGACCGCCTCGGTCGCCAAGACCGGCCGCGCCGTCGTCGTCGCCGAGCCGCAGGGCTTCGCGTCCGTGGCCTCCGAGCTGGTGGCCCGGATCCAGCAGCGCTGCTTCCACTCGCTGGCGGCGCCCGTGGGCCGCGTGACCGGCTTCGACATCCCGTTCCCCGCGCCGAAGCTCGAGGAGCACCACCTGCCGAACATCGACCGCATCCTGGACGCGATCGACGACCTGAACTGGGACCTGGACGCCGAGGAGGCCCGCGCATGAGCAACACCTTCCTGCTGCCCGACCTGGGCGAGGGCCTGACCGAGGCCGACATCGTCCGCTGGCTCGTCGCCGAGGGCGACACCGTGGCCGTCGACCAGCCCATGGTCGAGGTCGAGACCGCCAAGGCCCTCGTCGAGGTGCCGAGTCCGTACGCCGGCACCGTGCTGACCCTGCACGGCGCCGAGGGCGAGACGATGGACGTCGGCAGCCCGCTGATCACCGTCGGCGAGGCCGGCGAGTCCGGTGAGGGCTCCGCGCCCGTCGCCGGCACCGAGGCCCAGGCCGTCCCGCCTTCGACCGGTGCGGCCGCGGCCGAGGCCGCCCGCCCCGGCGCGCTGAGCTACCGCGAGGAGGAGATGGCCGGGGTCCAGCCGAAGCCGGACAAGGCCCGCGGCGGCGACGGCGACGTCGCCGGCTCCGACGACGAGGCCTCCGGCGCCGTGCTCATCGGCTACGGCACCTCCGGCCACAGGGCCACCTCCCGCAGCCGTCCGTCCAAGCGCGGCCGCGGCGCCGCCCGCCCGACACCGGCCCCCACGGCCGAGGCCGGCGCCCCGCGCGTGGCCTCCCCGATCGTCCGCAAGCTCGCCCGCGAGAAGGGCGTGGACGTGGCCGCGCTGACCGGCACGGGCCCGGACGGCCTGATCACCCGCGCCGACGTGCTCGCCGCGGCCGAGGGCTCCACCCCGCAGACCGCCCCGACCCCGGCCCCGTCGGCCGCGGCCGCCGCGCAGGCGGGCGCCGTGGACGGGCGGACCGGCCTGGCCGTCGTCGCCCGCACCCCGATCTCGGGGGTGCGCAAGGTGATCGCGGACCAGCTCTCCCGCTCGCGCCGCGAGGTCCCGGAGGTCACGGCGTGGCTGGACGTGGACGTCACCGCCCTGCTCGAGCTGCGGGTCGCGCTCAAGGCGAAGGACCCGGAGAACGCGCCCTCGCTGCTCGGCCTGATCGCCCGTTTCACCCTGGCCGGCCTGCGCCGGTACCCGGTGATGAACGCGCGCATCGAGGCCGGGGCGGACGGCCAGGACGAGATCGTGGAGGTCGACGGCGTCCACCTCGGCCTGGCCGTGCAGACCGACCGCGGCCTCATGGTGCCCTCCGTCGAGCACGCGGAGAAGCTGTCCGCGGACGAGCTCACCGCCGCGATCAACGACACCGTCAGCCGTGCCCGCGCGGGCAGGGCCGCCCCGGCCGAGCTCACCCGCGGCACGTTCACGCTGAACAACTACGGCCCGCTGGGCACGGACGGCGCCACGCCGATCATCAACGTGCCCGAGGTCGGGATGCTCGGCATCGGCCGGATCATCGACCGCCCGTGGGTCGTGGACGGGGAGATCGTGGTCCGCAAGGTCACCGAGATGACCGTGACCTTCGACCACCGCGTCACCGACGGCGCCACCGCGAGCGCGTTCCTCACGTTCGTGGCGGACTGCCTCCACGACCCGACGGCGGCCCTCGCCCGGATCTGATCCGGACGATCCCCGCCCGCCCCGACCCCGGACGAGCCCTGCGATGTGGCGGCCATACCTCGCGGAAGGCCGCCACATCGCAGGGCTCGTCGCGTGGTGGGGGTGCGGTGAGCGTGCGGGGAGGGGTCAGTCCGCGCGGCCGCGGCGAAAGGCCGTGCCGAGCGCGCCCCACAGCAGGACCGCGGGGGAGGCGCTGAGCAGGATCCCGGCCGGCTCGGCCGCCGGGTGGGGGCCTGCGCCGCTGGTCGCGGGGGTGTCGAGGGTGAGGGCCAGCAGCGTCAGCCCGGCCGCCAGGCCCGCGACGCCCAGGGACCAGAGCGTGGCCTCCACGCCGCGGGCGCCGCGCGGTACGGGCCGCGGTGCGCCGTCGTACCGGGCGAACGGCACGGCGAGCAGGCCCCAGGCGGCGGACACGAGCGCCGCGGCGGCCATGTCCGACGGCCGGTGCCAGGCCTCCGTGTAGGCGACGGCGCCGGTGCAGGAGCTCACCACGGCGCCGAGGACGGTGGTGAGAGGTCGCCACCGGGCGGGCACGAGCAGCAGCGCGGCCACCGCGGCGCCCGTCGCGAGCGTCATGTGGCCCGAGGGCAGTGAGTTGCCGCCGGACCACGGGACCCCGTCGGCGTGCTCGGGCCGCGGAAGCGCCGCCTTGAGCAGCTGCGTGGTGAGGTTGGACCCGGCCAGCACGAGGAGGGCGAGCAGCCCCCGCCGCCGCCACCGGGCCACGGCGAGCGCGCCGAGCGAGGCCAGCGCCATGCCGACCGCCAACGCGAGCGGCAGGATCCGCACCACCTGGGAGGTCACGTCCGGCACGGTGTCCGCGTAGCGCTCCTCGACGGCGCGGAACACCTGGTACTCGAGCACCTGGCCGGCGGAGGACCACACCAGGGCGGCGTAGACCAGCACGACGCCGGCCACGCACGCGGCCAGCGCCAGCCACCACGTCCACGAGGGGAGGCGGCGGGGGGCGCGGGCGGTGGGGGGCATGGGTTCCATTGTGTCGGACGCGCAGCCGTCATGCAGGCTTCATCGGACGGTCACGCCCCCGTCGCCGTCCCGTCCTCCGCGCCCCTGAGCCGCCTGCCTAGCCTGGGGCCATGACCCGCGTGCCCCCCGCCCACGGACATCGCCCGGCCCTCCGCGACTCCACCGGCTCGGCTCACGGCCCGGGCGTCGAGCCGGGCGCCCGGCCCCGTCTCTCGGCCGAGGACCTGCTGGCCGCCCGGGACGCCCTGGCCCCCTTCGGCCGGCTGAGCCGGCAGGAGCCCATCGAGTGGGCCGCCGAGGAGCCCCTCGCCCCGGACCTGGCCGACTTCTACCGCTACGTGGGACCGGAGTGGCTGGAGATCGACACCCTCGGCCTGCCCGTGATGTTCTTCCCGCTGGACCGCCTGTGGGACGAGCAGGCCGGCTACCGGTGGAACCCCCGAACCGGTGCGCTGCTGGTGGACTGGAACGACGACTGGACCGTGGTGGCCAAGCAGGGCGCCGACCCGTTCATCCACGCGGCCTCCACCGGCCAGGTGCTCATGGCCCCGGGAGACGAGGGCTGGGAGGACCGCCTGGACGAGCCGCGACCGGTCTTCCAGGACCTCACCGAGATGACCCGCGCGCTCGCGGCCGTGGGCACGGCGTGGGCGCGCTTCGACGACCCGTTCACCGCCGACTGGCATCTCACCGAGGAGGTGACGGCCGCCGTCGTCGCCGGCCTGGAGGGGGTGCTCGGCGCCCACGACCGCGCCGTGGACCTGGCCCGAGCCCTCGGCTACCTCCGCGCCGTCTGAGCGTCGGCGCCGACACAGACAGTCCCACCCCGCCGGCGCCCGTCGGAACGGGAGCCGAGCGCCCTTCCTACACTGGCCGCATGAGCACCGCCCCCGCCCTGCCCCCGCTGCCCGGCGCGCCGGGCGGTCCCGCCCTGCCGAGCGTCGAGGAGCTGCTGGCCGACGCCGTCGCGGTCGCCCTGCCGATGCGCGTGCGGTTCCGCGGCACGGACCTCCGTCACGCTCTGCTGCTGCGCGGCCCGGCGGGCTGGGCCGAG
Organism: Micrococcus sp. CS26; assembly: GCF_055522295.1. Classification (NCBI taxonomy): domain Bacteria; kingdom Bacillati; phylum Actinomycetota; class Actinomycetes; order Micrococcales; family Micrococcaceae; genus Micrococcus; species Micrococcus sp. CS26. Next base: position 5,218 of record NZ_JBVFVY010000002.1, on the reverse strand, counting down.
TTCTCCCCGTTCCCGGAGTACGGTCCGCACGAGTGCGCCGCGTGGCTGGCCGCCGCGATCGAGGCCGGCTGGCAGGGCTGGCCCGGCCCGGTCCGCCAGACCGTCCCCGTCAACGCCACCGTGCCCGCGGTGGCCGCGGACGACGTCGAGGCCGTCCTGGCCCGCTACGGCGACGGCATCACCGCGGTCAAGGTCAAGGTGGCCGAGCACGGACCCGAGGGCGGTCTCGTCCCCGGCGGCCGCGAGGCCGACCTGGCCCGCGTGCGGCGGGTGCGCGCGCTGCTGCCCCACGCGCAGGTCCGCGTCGACGCCAACGCCGGCTGGACGCCCGCCGAGGCCGTCGACGTGCTCACCGCGCTGGCCGACGTCGGCCTCGAGTACGCGGAGCAGCCCGTGCCCGGCATCACCGCCCTCGCGGAGGTCCGCGCGGAGCTGCGCGCCCGGGGCGTCCCCACCCCGATCGCCGCGGACGAGGCGGTCCGCAAGGCCGAGGACCCGCTCGCCGTCGCGGCCGCCGGGGCCGCGGACCTGATCGTGGTGAAGGTCCAGCCGCTCGGGGGCGTGCGCCGCGCCGCGGCGATCGTGGCGGCCGCGGGGCTGCCCGCGGTGGTCTCCTCCGCGCTGGACACCTCCGTGGGCATCGCCGGCGGCGCCGCGCTTGCCGCCTGCCTGCCGTCCCTGCCGCACGCGTGCGGGCTCGGCACCGCGGCCCTCTTCGAGCACGACGTCGTCGCCCCGGCCTGGCGCCCGCGCGCGGGGGCCCTCCCGGCACCGGGGGAGCGGGCACCCGCCCCCGACCCGGAGCTGCTCGACCGCATCCGGGCGGACGGGACGCGGCAGGCGTGGTGGGCCGACCGCCTGCGCGCGGCCCACGCGGTGCTGGCCGCGCAGGGCTGACGAGCCCGCCCGGTCCCCGTCGACGCGGGGCATGTGAGCCGGATTACAGCATGTCGACGGGGCGAAATCCGGCGGCCGGGAAGAGTTCAACTCGCGGCCACCTGGGCGTGGCTCGCCGCTCGGAGCGAGGGGCCAAGGTGATGGCGGCCCCGGCCGGTCTCACCCCGGGGTCGTCTCCGGCCCGGCACCGGACCCCGGACCATCCCCACGACGCGAAGGACCCCGTCATGCTGAAGCGCCTCCTCCCCATGGCCGGCCACACCCGTGGCAACCGCTCCGCCGTCACGTGCGAGCTCAAGTGCGGCAACGCGTGCGCCCACCCGGTGCCCAACACCTCGGCGAACCCGACCTTCCAGCAGATCGCGGAGACCGCCATCTCGCGCCGCTCCGCCCTGGTCGGCGGCACCGGTCTCGCCGCCGCCGTCGTCATCGGCTCCCAGGTGGCCCAGGCCCCCGAGGCGCTCGCGGACAACGGCCGGCGCCCGACCGGCGGCGGCAAGCTCCCCTTCGAGCCCATCGCGCCGGTGAGCCGCACCGTGGACACCATGACCGTGCCGGAGGGCTACGACTGGGGCACCGTGATCCGCTGGGGCGACCCGCTGTTCGCCGACTCCCCGGAGTTCGACATCGAGCACCAGACCGGTGCGTCGCAGGCCGCCCAGTTCGGCTACAACAACGACTACCTGAACATCATCACCGACGGCGGCAACGACCGCTCCGGCTACCTCGTCTCCAACCACGAGTACACCAACGAGAACATCATGTTCTCCCCGGAGTACATCGCCTCGAACTTCGAGGACGTCGTCAACGTCGGCCTCCAGGCCCACGGCCTGTCCATCGTGGACCTCAAGCGCGCCAAGCGCGGCGCCCCGTGGGAGTACGTCCGCGGCGGCCGCCGCAACCGCCGCATCACCGGCACCACCGAGTTCGAGGTCCGCGGCCCGGCCGCCGGCCACGCGCTGCTCAAGACCGTCGAGGACCCGACCGGCACCCGCGTGCTGGGCACCCTGAACAACTGCGCCGGCGGCACCACCCCGTGGGGCACCGTGCTCTCCGGCGAGGAGAACTTCAACCAGTACTTCAAGGGCCGCGGCACGGCCGAGGAGAAGCGCTACGGCATCTCCGCCGCCGCCACCAGCCGCGGCTGGGAGAAGGTCCACGACCGCTTCGACCTGACCAAGCCCGGCTACGAGAACGAGGCCAACCGCTTCGGCTGGGTCGTCGAGATCGACCCCGAGGACCCGACCTCCACGCCCGTGAAGCACACCCTCCTGGGCCGCTTCAAGCACGAGGCCGGCACCGCCGTGATCTCCCCGTCCGGCCACGCCGTGGTCTACTCCGGCGACGACGAGCGCCACGACTACCTGTACAAGTTCGTCTCCGCCGAGAAGGTCCGCGAGGGCGACAAGAAGCACAACATGCGCCTGATGGACAAGGGCACCCTCTACGTGGCCAAGTTCTCCGGCGACTCCCCGGCCGCCCAGATCGACGGCAGGGGCACCCTGCCCTCGGACGGCGCCTTCGACGGCTCCGGCGAGTGGATCGCCCTGGCCGACGAGAAGACGTCCTTCGTCCCGGGCATGTCCCTGGCCGAGGTCCTCGTCTACACCCGCCTCGCGGCAGACAAGATGGGCGCCACCAAGATGGACCGCCCGGAGGACGTCGAGACCAACCCGGTCACCGGCAAGGTCTACGCGGCCCTGACCAACAACACCAAGCGCACCGCCGTGGACGAGGCCAACCCGGTCATCGGCAACCGCGACGGCCACGTCATCGAGATCACCGAGCGGGGCGGGGATCACACCTCCACCACCTTCACCTGGGTCATCCTGCTGCTCGCCGGCGACCCGGCGGTCTCCTCCTCGGCCTACTTCGCCGGCTACCCGAAGGAGAAGGTCTCCCCGATCTCCTGCCCGGACAACCTGGCGTTCGACTCCGAGGGCAACCTCTGGATCTCCACCGACGGCCAGCCCGGCACCATCGGCTACGCCGACGCGCTGCACAAGGTCACCCTCGACGGCGCCGAGCGCGGCCGCGTCCAGCAGTTCCTCGCCGTCCCCCGCGACGCCGAGACCTGCGGCCCCGTGATCCACGACCGCGACAACTCCGTGTTCGTCAACGTCCAGCACCCGGGCGAGGACGGCACCTGGGGCGCGCACACCTCCTCCTTCCCGGACTTCCTGAGCCCGACCGGCCCGGTCCAGGTGGGCGACAAGGTCGCGGCCCCGCGTCCGTGCGTCGTCCAGGTGTTCAACGCCACCGGGAACAACGGCATCGGCAAGGGCGCCGGCAAGGAGAAGGGCAACAAGGGCAAGGGCAACGGCAACGGCAACGGCAAGGGCAACGGCAAGGGCAACGGCAACGGCAAGGGCCCGAAGGGCTGACCCCCGCCTCCGCGAGGACCCTCGACGAGGCCGTCACGGCCGGCGCCACCGCGTCACCGTGGCGGCCTCGCCGCGTCCGGGGCCCGTCCGCGCCCGGGCCTAGACTGGTGGCCACCATGACCTCCGTCGACTCCCTCTCCGTGGCGCGCGCCGTCGCCACCGCCCTGATCGACGCCGGCATGCGGGACGCGGTGGTCTGCCCCGGCTCCCGCTCCGCCCCGCTGGCCTACGCGCTCGCGGCCCTCGAGCGCGCCGGCGAGGTCCGCCTGCACGTGCGGGTGGACGAGCGCTCGGCCGGCTTCCTCGCCCACGGGCTCTCGCTGGCCTCGGGGCGCCCGGTGGGCGTGCTGACCACCTCGGGCACCGCCGTCGGGAACCTGCTGCCCGCCCTGATGGAGTCCATCCACGCCGGCACGCGCGTGATCGCGCTGACCGCGGATCGTCCGCCCGAGCTGCACGGCACCGGCGCGAACCAGACCACGGACCAGAGGGGCGTGTTCGGCACGCACGTCCGCCATGCCGCCTCCCTCGGCTGCGACGCCGCCGACGGCGTGGATGCCGAGCAGCATCTGCGCCACGTGCGGGCCACCGTGCGCCGGGCCCTGCTGGCGGCCGAGGGGGTCGTCGCCGAGGCCGGTTCCGACGACGGCGCGCCCGGTCCGGTGACGATGGCAGAGGCCCCGGCCGGGCCGGTCCACCTGAACCTGCACTTCCGCGACCCGCTCGTGCCGAGTCCTGAGGAGGCGGCCGCCATGGGCGCCGCCGCGGCGCCGCACACCCCTGCTCCGGCCGTCGCCCCGACCGGCGCGAGCCCGGCCGCCGCCGCGTCGGCCTACCGGGCGCCCGGGGCGGTGCTCTCGGGGCTGCCCGAGCTGGACGTCGCCCGCCTGGACCAGCGGCGCACCGTCGTGCTGGCCTGCCACGGCGCCGGCCCCGTGGCCGCGGCCTTCGCGCTGTCCCTGGGCCTGCCCCTGCTGGCCGAGCCGTCGTCGAACGCGCGGTTCTCCGCCAACGCCATCGCCGCCTATCCGCTCCTGCTGGGCGCGGCCGGCGGGCGCGACGCGGACGCACACCCCCTTGCCGCCCGCATCGAACGGGTCGTGCTGTTCGGCCGGCCCACGCTCACCCGGACGGTCAACGCCCTGCTGGCCCGCCCCGACGTCGCCACGGCCCTGCACGCCCCCGAGCCCGCACCATGGTTCGAGCCGGGCCGGCGCCGGGAGACGCCCGTGGAGACCCTCGAGGAGCTCGCCGCCTTCGCCGGGCAGGGCGAGCCCGGCTGGCTCGCCGCGTGGCAGCACGCCTCGATGCGCGCCCAGGCCGCCGTGGAGGACGCGCTCGTCACCACCGACGCCGGCGACCGGCTCAGCCCGCAGACGGTGGCGCACGTGAGCGCCGCCATGGTCCGGGGTCCGCTCGTGCTGGGCTCGTCCTCGGTGATCCGGGACGTGGACCTGACCTGGCGGCCCCCCTCGGCGCCGGACGCGGAGGTGTACGCCAACCGCGGGCTCGCCGGGATCGACGGGACCGTCTCCACGGCCGCGGGCGTCGCACTGGCGCGCGGACGGCGGACCGTGGCCCTGCTCGGCGACCTCACCGCCCTGCACGAGGCGGGCGGCCTGCTCGTGGGCCCCACCGAGACCGAGCCGGACCTCGACCTCGTGGTCGTCAACGACGACGGCGGGGCGATCTTCGCGAGCCTCGAACACGGGGCCGTGGCCGAGGCGCCCGGCATGGCGGACCCCGTCGAACGGCTCTTCGGCACCCCGCACGGCGTGGACCTGGCCGCCCTGGCCGCCGCGTACGGCCTCCCGCACACGCGGGTCACCGACCGCGTCGACCTCGTCCGGGCCCTGTCCGACCCGGTGCGCGGCCGGCGTCTGCTCGAGGTCCGCTGCGACCGCGCCGACCGCCCGCGCGTCGCCGCCGCCCTGGCC